>CANRHK010000160.1 GCA_947630395.1 uncultured Oscillospiraceae bacterium | reverse complement strand
AGAACGCCGGCAGCCGCTCCTTGGCGAAAAAGATGAAGTGAACGCCGAAGATGGCCGCCAGCAGCGGCAGCAGATACAGCGTCACATTCCCGTCGGGCAGCATTTTCCACCGCAGCAGGGCAACCGCAAGCTCCACCCCGCCCAGCAGCAGCGCCGTGAGATACGCCCCGATCCACCGGCGGCGGGCCGTCCGCTGTTCCGCCCGCTCCTGGGCGCTGAGCTCCAGACTGCCCCGGACAATGGGCTCCACGTCTTGTACGGAGAGAGGCGCGTTTTCCCGGATTCTCTCCCCGGCCAGCAGTTCTGTGACCGTGACGTCCAGGATCTCCGCCAGGGGCTGGAGCAGGGAGATATCGGGCAGACTCAGGCCCCGCTCCCACTTGCTCACCGCCTTGTCGGACACAAACAGCTTCTCCGCCAGATCCTTCTGGGTCAGGCCGTGCTCCTTCCTGAGCACATTCAGAAACGCGCCGAATTTTTGGTTGTCGATTTCATACATGCCGAAGCACCCCCTTGCCGCCATCATAGCCCACGGGCGGCATCCTTGGCAACCGACCAGCGGTAGAGTTCCCTGTTTGCAGGGGCCCGGCGGTTCTACTCCACCTCCAACTCCGGCGGCTCCAGCCCCACCATCACCCGGGTGCCCTCCCCCAGCTGGGACTCCACCGCGATGGTGTGGCCCAGCCGTTTGCAGATCTGCCCGCAGAGGAACAGGCCGATGCCGGTGGAGCGCTTGTCCAGGCGGCCGTTGCCGCCGGTGAAGCCCCGCTCAAAGATCCGGGGCAGGTCCTCACCGGCGATGCCCACGCCGTCGTCCTGGATATAGAGGCGCATGTCCGCGGCCCAGATTTTCACGTGGCCGCCGGGGGCGTACTTTACCGCGTTGGACAGCAGCTGCTCCACCACCAGCTGGAGCCACTTCTCGTCGGTGAGCACCGTGAGTCCCGTTTCCCGGAAGTCCAGAGCGACCTTCCCCCGGATAAAGAGAGGCGCGTACTTCCGGATGGCCTGGCGGAGAATGTTGTCCAGGGAAGCCTCCCGGATGAGGTAGTCGCTGCCCCCGTCCAGCCGCAGATAGCTGAGGGCCAGCTCGGCGTACCGCTCCACCCGGAACAGCTCGGCCATCAGCTCCCTGCCCCTCTCGGTGTCGTCCCCCTGGAGGATCAGCCCCATGGCGGCGATGGGGGTCTTGATCTGGTGGACCCACATGGTGTAATAGTAGGTGGTCTCCCGCTTCCAGGCGTCGGAGGAGGTGGCGATGGCCCGGCGGGTGTCGTCCAGCTCCCGCAGCAGATCCTGATAGGCCCGCTCCCGCAGATCCCCCGTCTCCGGCAGGTGGTCCAGCAGCAGCGCCGCCCGGCCCTCCAGGCTCTCCAGCAGGAGCACCTTGTGCCGGTAGCGGGAAAAATCCACGGCCCCGAACACCGCCAGCGCCGCGCCGCAGAGCAGGGCGCCGTACCCCGCCGCCTCCACCGGCGTCTCATAGAGGTACAGCACCGCCGCCCACATGGCCGTCCACAGCCCCAGCAGGAGAAGCAGCCAGATCCTGGATTTCAGATATGCCCACAAAATTCTCATATCAGTCGATCAGATACCCCAATCCCTTTTTCGTGTGAATGAAGTCCCTAATGCCCGCGCTCTCCAGCTTCCGCCGCAGCCGGGCCATATTCACCGTCAGGGTGTTCTCATCCACAAAGCTGTCCGTCTCCCAGAGCTTCCGCATCAGCGTCTCCCGGGACACGGTTTTGCCCTTCTGGATCAGCAGCACCTGGAGAATGCGGTACTCGTTCCGGGTCAGATCCACCTTCTCCCCGCCGTAGGCCAGGGTGTTGTCCCCGGTGTCCAGCACCGCGCCCCGGTGCTCCAGCAGGGGGGCCGGCGCGCCGAACTCGTAGGTCCGCCGCAGCAGGGCCTGGATCTTGGCGGAGAGGACATCCAAGTCGAAGGGCTTGGCGATGAAGTCGTCCCCGCCCATGTTCATGGCCATAACGATGTTCATCTTGTCCGAGGCGGAGGAGAGAAACAGGATGGGCACCCGGCTCAGCCGCCGGATCTCGCCGCACCAGTGGTAGCCGTCCTTGTAGGGCAGGCCGATATCCAGCAGAACCAGCTGGGGCGCGAAGGCGGAGAACTCCTCCAGTACCCGTGTGAGATCCCTCGCCCGGCAGCCCTCCCAGCCCCAGGCCTCCAGGTGCCGCAGAATGGCCCCGGCGATGGCGTCGTCATCCTCCACCAGAAATATCCTGTACATGGCGCGTCCCTCCCCTCTGCCAACGCTCCCATCATAGCGCATTTGCGGGGAAAAGGCAAGGCGGCGGCGGTTTAAGATTTTTATAAGGCGGCCGCCGGTCCCAGTCCCGCCCTTGCGCCAAAGGACAAAATATAGTAAAATAGGGAAAAAGGGGGGATTCCCTTGGCCCACAAGAAGCTGAAGTTGCTGTATCTGGCGAAACTGTTCTATGAGCGGACCGACGAGGACCACACCGTCACGGTGGGGGACATGATCGATTATCTGGCCGGCCTGGATATCCCGGCGGAGCGGAAAGCCGTCTATGATGATATCGAGCTGCTGCGGCAGTTCGGCATGGATATCATCTACAATAAAACCAAAACCCACAACTACTACCTGGGCCAGCGCCAGTTTGAGCTGCCGGAGCTGAAGCTGCTCATCGACGTGGTCCAGGCGTCCCCCTTCCTGACGGTGAAAAAGAGCATGGAGCTCATCAGCAAGCTGGAGGGCATGGCCAGCCAGGCCCAGGCGGGGAGCCTCCACCGGCAGGTCTACGTCCTCAGCCGGGTGAAAACCCAGAGCGAGCAGCTCTACTACAACATCGATGGCATCAACCAGGCCATCAACGAAGACCGCTGCGTCCGCTTCCGCTACTTCGACTGGACCACCCAGGGCCAGCGCCGCTACCGCCACGGCGGCAAGGTGTACACCGAGTGCCCGGCGGCTCTGTGCGTGGATCGGAACTACTATCTGGTAACTTACCGGCCGGAGGAAAATAAGTTCATTCACTTCCGGGTGGATCGGATCAGCGGCCTCCAGGTGGCGGAGACGCCCCGCCCGGCCCTGCCCAGGGACTTCGACCCCGCCAGCTACGTGCGGACCATCTTCGACATGCACAGCGGGGAGACGGCCCGGGTGACTCTGGAGCTGGCGGATCACCTGCTCAACGTGGCTATGGACCGCTTCGGCCGGGACGCCCACTACCGCGCCGCCCCCGGCGGCAAGGTGATCGTCTCCGCCCAGGTGGAGGTGAGCCCCACCTTTCTCAGCTGGGTCCTATGCTTCGGCGGGGAGGCCAAGGTGCTGGATCCCCCTTTCGCCCGGGAGGCGTTGGAGCGGATGGCCAGGGAGGCTTTGGCGCGGTATACAGATGACTAGAAAGGGAGACACCCGCGGGCGTCTCCCTCTTTGTGTCACTCATCGTAATACTGAGCCTGGGCGTGCCAGAGCTGGTGGTACTTGCCGCCCTCCTCCGCCAGGAGGCCCTCATGGGCGCCCTGCTGGACAATCTGTCCCCGGTCGAAGACCAGAATCTCGTCGCAGAACCGGCAGGACGAGAGCCGGTGGCTGATATAGATGGCGGTCTTGTCGCCGGAGATCTCGTTGAACTGGGCGTAGATCTCCGCCTCGGCCATGGGGTCCAGGGCCGCCGTGGGCTCGTCCAGGACGATGAAGGGCGCGTCCTTGTACAGCGCCCGGGCGATGGCGATCTTTTGCGCCTCGCCGCCGGAGATCTGCACCCCCTCCCCGTCGTAGTCCCGGTAGAGCTGGGTGTCCAGCCCGTCCGGCAGAGAGGCCAGCCGCTCCCCGAAGCCCGCGTCGGTGAGGGCACGGGTCACCCGCTCTTTATCGTACGCCGCACTGCCCGCCACGTTGGCCCCCAGGGGCTGGCTGATCAGCTGGAAGTCCTGGAACACCACCGAGAAGATATTCATGTAGTCCCGGTAGTCGTACTTGCGGATGTCGATGCCGTTGAGCAAAATCTGCCCCTCCTGGGGGTCGTACAGGCGGCAGAGCAGCTTGATGAACGTGGTCTTGCCGCTACCGTTCTCACCCACCACCGCGAGGCGCTTTCCCACCCGGAACTTCACCGACACGTGCCGCAGAGCCCAGTCCGGGGCGCCGGGATAGCGGAAGGACACGTCCCGGAACTCCACGTCGTACTGCCTATCGGAGCGCTTCTCCGTGGTGAGGCTGCCCTGGTACATGGCGTTGGGAATATCCAAAAACTGGAAGGTCCGCCGGAGGTAGCGGGTCAGGTTCCGCAGGTGCATCAGGTTCTCCAGCAACTCCCGCATACTGCCGGTGAGGGCGGTGACCGCGCCGATGTACTGGGTGGCCATGCCTACGCCGAAGGCCCCGGCCCAGGCTTTCAGGCACACATACAGGTACACCGCGCCGGTGGTCAGGGCGGACAGCCCCGCCGACGCAGCGACCATCAGACCGCCCTTCCCCATCAGTACCCTCGCCAAGGGACCGTCGGCGGAGAAGGCTCGTTCGCCGGATATATAGTGCCGCGCGATGGCCTGCTGGTCATACATCCGGATATCCAGGGCCCGGGCGACGGACTCGGCACCGTAGGTCAGAAAGCCGAAAGCCCCGTAGACCCGGTTGCCCAGGGTGGCTGCGTCGGACATGGCCTCGGTGGTAAGGGCCGCGCCGACCTTACCCTGGAGCCAGGGGGCCAGGACCATGGGCACGGCGATGGCCAGCCCCAGGGCCAGCAGACCCACCGGACCGTCCAGGAACGCCAGCGTGCCGGTGGCGGCGGGGGTAGGCGTCAGGAACAGCCCCGCGCAGAGGACCACGGCACCGGCTACCCCCGCCGCTCCCCTCACCAGCGACTCAAAGCAGTCCGGGACATTGCTGATGCCCAATCCGGCCCATTGTTCGTTCTGCTGGATCTGGGCCAGCAAGTCGGCTGTCTCCTGCTTTTCCAGGTCTGCAAAGTCCATGCCCAGCAGCTTGTCCTTGTAGATGTTTTGGTACGTGTACCAGTGGGTGCGATCCAGGGCCTCCTTCCAGCGCGTGGTCAGATGGTTGAGAAGAGCCAGGGCCCCCGTCACCGCCACGGCGGCGACGACCCAGCGCCAGAGAATATCGGCCCGCCGGGCCCCCGCCAGCTCGTCGATGATCCGGGCGGAGAAGAACACCGCCACGTAGGGCGTCACGGCGGACACCACGGAATTGACCCCCATGGACAGGAACAGCCCCGGCGTATATCTCTCCAGCAATTTGGCCGCCCGGAGGCATGCCCGACAGGTCTCCCGCCACGTCACCTTCTCTGTATCCTTCTTCATCAGAAATCCCTCCCCTCCCGGTAGTACCGGCTCTGGACCTCGAACAGGTCCGCGTACCCGCCGCCCTGGGCCAGCAGGCTCTCATGGGTGCCCTCCTCGGCGATTTGTCCGTCCGATAAGAACAGGATGCGGTCGCAGAAGCGGGTGGAGGCCAGGCGGTGGGAGATGAACACCGAGGTCTTGCCGGCGGTCATGTCGTTGTACTTGTGGTAGATGTCGTCCTCCGCCAGGGGGTCCAGGGCCGCCGTGGGCTCATCCAGCACCAGCACCGGGCCGTCCTTGTAGAGGGCCCGCGCCAGCATCAGCCGCTGGGTCTGGCCCCCGGAGAACAGTACCCCGTCCAGGTACACCTTCCGGCCCACATAGGTGTCCAGGCCCTTGGGGAGCTTTTGCACCGCTTCAGTGAGCCCCGCCTGCTCCAGGCAGCGCTCCACTTTCTCCCGGTCGATGCCGTCCACCGCCTGGGCCACGCTCTCCGCCACCGTCACGTCCAGGTCGGAGTAGTCCTGGAACACGGCGGAGAACAGCTTATAGTACT
>CANRHK010000159.1 GCA_947630395.1 uncultured Oscillospiraceae bacterium | reverse complement strand
TACACCGATGCCGTGGCCTGCGCCATCCGCCATATGGAGGTGGACAGCGCCCAGCGCAATGTGCTGGTGGTCCACCAGTTTGTCACCGGCGCCGCCCGCTCCGACTCTGAGGAGATCTCCGTGGGGGGCAGCGACAACGTGGACACCGCCGTGTTCGCACCCTTTGACTACGTGGCCCTGGGCCACCTCCACGGCCCCCAGAGCCTGGAAAACGGGCGGATCCGCTACTGCGGCACACCACTGAAATACTCGTTCTCCGAGGCCCGGCACCGGAAGTCGGTGACCGTGGTGGAACTGGGAGAGAAGGGACATCTGACGGTTCGCACTGTGCCCCTGACGCCCCTGCGGGATATGATCGAGCTGCGGGGGAAGTACGACGAGGTGGCGTCCCGGGACTTCTACTGGGATCTGGATCGAAACGCCTATGTCCGCGTCATCCTCACCGACGAGGAGGACGTGCCCGACGCGGCGGCCAAGCTGCGCATCATCTACCCCAATTTGATGGTTCTGGACTACGACAACCGCCGCACCCGGGGGGCGGGGCAGGCCGTGGAGAGCGGGGCCGGAGAGTGCCGCTCACCCCTGGAGATCTGCGCGGACTTCTATGAGCGGCAGAACGGGGGCCCCCTGTCGGAGGAGCAGAGAGACTATCTGGCGGGGGTGCTGGAGAACATCTGGGAGGGAGAGCCATGAGGCCTCTGATATTGAAGCTGTCCGCCTTCGGACCCTATGCCGGGAAGACGGTGCTGCACCTGGACAGGCTGGGGGAGGGGGGGCTGTACCTCATCACCGGGGACACCGGCGCGGGGAAGACCACCCTTTTTGACGCCATCACTTACGCCCTCTACGGCGAGGCCAGCGGCGACACCAGGGACGACCCCAGGGCGTTCCGCAGCAAATACGCCCTGCCGGAGACCCCCACCTATGTGGAACTCACCTTCCTGTGCCGGGGGAAGGAGTACACCGTCCGCCGGAATCCGGAGTATCTCCGCCCCGCCAGACGAGGGGAGGGCTTCACCCTCCAGCGCTCGGATGCCCAGCTGGTGGGGCCCGGCCTGGCCGTCACCAAGGTCCGGGAGGTGGACGCCGCGGTGCGGGATCTGCTGGGACTGGATCGGGAGCAGTTCACCCAGGTGGCCATGATCGCCCAGGGGGATTTTTTGAAGCTGCTGCTGGCCCCCACGGATCAGCGTATTGAAATCTTTCGAAGGATCTTTGACACCGGGCGGTATGAGGCGGTGCAGCGCCGCCTGCGGGAGGACACCGCCGCGCTGCGGCGGGAGTGCGACACTTTGAGCGCCGGTATCCGGCAGTACGCCGGGGGGATCGCCTGCCCGGAGGACAGCCCCCTGTGGCCGGAGGTCCAGGCGGCCCGGGCCGCGCAGCTGCCCCCTGGCGAGACGCTGGACCTGCTGGAGAGGCTCATTGAGGCTGACAGTACCGCCCGCAGGGAGACGGAGATGCGCCGGGCGGATCTCCGCCGGGAGATAGAGGCCCTGGCCGCCCGGCAGGCGGTGGGGGAGGCCCGGCGGCGGGATCAGGCGGCCTTGGATAAAGCCCAAGTTGCCCTGTCCGCCTTGGGCCCCCGGCGGGAGAGTGCCAAAAAAGCCCTGGCGGATGCCGCGGCCCGGGAGCCGGAGGCGGAGGACGCCTCCGCCAAAGCCGCCGCCCTCACCGGCCAACTGCCCCAGTACGACAGCCTGGACAGTCTGCGGCGGGAGAGCGCCCGGGCCGCCAAGGATCTGGCCCGGGGCAGGCAGGAGGAGGCCCAGCAGCGCGGGGAGTTGGAAGAACTCCGCCAGCGGCTGGAGCGGGACAGGAGGGAGCTCCAGAGCCTCAGCGCCGCCGGGGCGGAGGCGGAAAAAGCCAGGAACGACGCGGCCGCTCTGGAGAAGACCGCCCAGGAGCTGGCGGCGCTGAAGGAGGACGTGAAAGCGCTGGAGCGGCAGCGCCAAACATATGAGGATGCGGCGGAGGCCTACCGGGGGAAAGCCGGGGAGGCCGATCGCCTGGCCGGGATCTGGCGGGACATGAACCGGGCCTTTCTGGACGGGCAGGCCGGGATTCTGGCCTCCCGGCTGGAGGAGGGCCAGCCCTGCCCGGTGTGCGGCTCTCTCCACCACCCCAGCCCCGCCGTCCCACAGAGGGACGTGCCCGGGGAGGCGGCGTTGGAGCGGGCCAAGGCGGAGACGGAGAGCGCCCAGCGATCCGCCGAGGCCGCCAGCCGCAAAGCCGGGGAGTTGAAGGGCGCTCTGGCGTCCCGGGAGGAGAGACTGGCCGAGCGTCTGGCGGCGCTGTTGGGGCCTCTGGAGGCCGCGGCACTGCCGGAGGCGCTGGAGAGACGGCGGCGGGAGCAGGACGAGGCCTGGGCTGCGGCCCGGGCTCGGGAGCGGGAGGCCCGGAAGCGGGAGCGGAGGGCCCAGGCGCTGCACCAGTCCGTCCCGGAGGGGGAGCGGGCTCTCCAGACGAAATCCGCCGCCCTGGCGGAGATGGGCGCGACCTTGTCGGCCCTGACCGAGCGTGCCGCGGCGTTGGATCGGCAGGCGGAGGAACAGGCCGCCCGGCTGGGCTTCGCCAGCCGGGATCAGGCGAAGTCCGCCGTCGCGGCCTGGAACCGGCGGGCACAGACCATCCGGGATCAGCGCCGGAGGGCCCAGGAGGCCCTGGGGGCTATAGAGCGGGAGCAGGCGGCGGCCCAGGGGCAGATTGGCACTCTCCAAAAGCGGCTGGGGGAGGGGCAGGACGTGGATCTCGCCGCCCTGGCCGCTCAGATGGATGCGCTGCGGGAAGAGCAGCGGGAGCTGGAGGACAATGCCCAGGCCCTGCACACCCGGCTGGATCGGAACCGGGACACCCTGGCCTCCCTCCGGAGGAGCGGCCAGGCGCTGGCGGATCGGGAGCGGCGCCTCCAGTGGCTGGACGCCCTCAGCCGGACGGCCAACGGCACCCTGGCGGGCCGGGAGAAGATCATGCTGGAGACCTATGTCCAGATGACCTGTTTTGATCGGATTCTGAAGCGGGCTAATCTCCGCTTCCTGGTCATGTCCTCCGGGCAGTACGAGCTGCGCCGGCGGGTGTCAGCGGAGAACAACCGCAGCCAGAGCGGCCTGGAGCTGGATGTGGCGGACCACTACAACGGCACCGTCCGGCCCGTGAACAC
Source organism: uncultured Oscillospiraceae bacterium (assembly GCA_947630395.1). Lineage (GTDB taxonomy): Bacteria > Bacillota > Clostridia > Oscillospirales > Oscillospiraceae > Pelethomonas. The sequence goes on along the minus strand of CANRHK010000159.1, from coordinate 2,710 downwards.
ACTCTCCGGCGGGGAGTCCTTCCTGGCCTCCCTGGCCCTGGCGTTGGGGTTGGCGGACGAGATCCAGTCCAGCGCCGGGGGCGTGCAGCTGGACACCATGTTCGTGGATGAGGGCTTCGGCACCTTGGACGAGAGCGCCCTCCAGCTGGCCCTCCGGGCCCTGGCCGAGTTGGGCCAGGGGCGGCGGCTGGTGGGGATCATCTCCCACGTGTCCGAGCTGAAGGATCGGATCGACAAGCAGATTGTGGTGCGGAAGGACGCCGCCGGCGGCAGCCGGGCGGAGATCATCTGCTAATAGGAGAGACGCCGGCGAAAGAGGAGGGAACACGCATGAGAGAGCAGACACAAAAAATCGCCCTGTGCGGCATGACAGCCGCCCTGGGCGTGGTGGTGATGGTAGTGGGGGCCGCGCTGGGGTTGGGGACCTATGTGTCCCCCATGCTGGCGGGGTTGTGTCTGCTCCCTGTGGGGGAGCGGTGGGGCGCCAAGTATCAGGTTCTCCTCTGGATCGCCGTGGGGGCGCTGTGCCTGATGCTGGTCACCGACGCGGAGGAGAATCTGATGTTCATCGGCCTCTTCGGCTGGTATCCCATCCTCCGGCCCCGGCTCCAGCGCCTGCCGCGGATGCCACGGTTGATTGTGAAGCTGGTAATCTTCAACGCCGTTATCCTGGCGCTGGAGGCTCTGGTGGTGCTGGTCCTGGTGCCGGAGAGTATGGAGGTATGGCTCGTCGCGGTCCTGCTGGCCCTGGGCAACGTCACTTTCTTGCTCTATGACAGGCTGATCCCCATCTTCTCCGCCATGGCGGGGAAATACCTCAAGCGGTTTCTGCCCAAAATATAAACCGGGGAGCGCCGCTCCCCGGTTCGGGATGTAGTTGTTACACCGGCAGCTGAGCGCTCTCCCGGACGGATTCGTACAGCCCCACCGCCGCCGCGCCGAAGGCCTCGGCGGAGAACCGCTCGGAGGAGGTCTTCGCCCCCCGGGCCAGCTTCTCCCGGAGTTCCGCGCTGTCGCAGAAGTCGGAGAGATGGCAGGTGAAGTCCCAGGCATCCTCGTACTGCCAGCCGTTGGCGCCGTCCTCAATGACTCCGTCCACACAGGGGTCCCGCCGGCACAGCACCGGCAGTCCGGCGGCCAGGGCCTCGAAGTAGGTGAGTCCCTGGGTTTCGCTGGTGGAGGCGGTGACAAAGATATCCCCCAGGCGGTAGTAGTCCGCCACCTCCCCGTGGGGCACCATACCGGTGAAGCGGAAGGGCACCCCCCGCTCCCGGGCCCGCTCCAGGGCCGCCTCCCGATCCGGGCCGTCCCCCACCAGCAGGAGGACGATATCGTCCCGCCCGGCGTCGGCGATCTGGTCGATCAGCTGCTCCAGATGCTTCTCCTTGGCCATGCGGCCCAGGTAGATCAGCACGGTCTTTTCCCGGGGAATGTCCCAGCGTTGGCGCAGCGCGGCCAGCTTCTCCCCGTCCGGCGAGCGCCGGTAGGCGCTCAGGTCCACCCCGGTGGGGATGACCTCAATCCGGCACTGGACGCCGTAGCGCCGCAGCAGGTCCTCCACCTTGCGGCTGGGGGCCACGATGCAGGATGTGCGCTTGCAGATCCAGCGGGAGAAATAGGAGACTACGTACTTGCCCATCCGGCGGCTGGGGAAGACGTAGTGGGTGTAGTCCTCGTAGACAGTGTGGTAGGTGTGGACAATGGGCACGCCCAGCCGCTCGGAGAGGACGTGGGCAATTCGGAAGGTGCTGAACTCGCACTGAGAGTGGATCACGTCCGGCCCCCAGGCCACCAGCTCCCGCAGCAGGCTGCGGGTCCGATTCATCCGCAGCCGGGCGCCCGGGTAGATGCGGCTGGCGCTGACGGATCCGATGTAGTAGACCTCCCCCTCCCGGTAGGAGTGGAGGTTGGAGGAGAGCGTCACGACCCGGACCTCGTGGCCCAGCGCTCGCAGCTCCCGCTCCAGCAGCAGCACGGAGGTCACCACGCCGTTGATGACCGGGGCGTACCAGTCGGTCGTAATCAATATCTTCATGGAAATCGTTCCGTTTCTTTTCAAGATGCATTCTTTCGCGGGGAGTGGACAAATCAATTATAACAAACTTCCCCCAGCGGGGCAAGGGAAAAGCGCTAATTTCGACAAGGAAAAAACTGTCCGTCCCATGGACGGTATGAAACAGAAATCTATTTAAAGGAGGAGACCTGTATGAAGAAAATCACCCTGTTCTATCTGGCCGACTGCCCCTACTGCCACAGCGCGGAGAGGGCGCTGCGGGAGCTGGCAGCTGAAAAGCCCGCCTATCAGTCCATTCAGGTGGATCGGATTGAGGAGAGCCGGGAGCCGGAGATTGCGGATAGGTACGACTACTACTATGTGCCCAGCGTCTTCGCCGGGGAGAAGAAGCTCTATGAGGTGGATCCCAGGGAGGATTACGCCTCCATCAAGGAGCACATCCGGCAGGCGCTGGAGGCGGTGCTCTGAGAGGGGGCTTCCAGCCCCCTGCTGGCTGTCCCTGCCGGGACGGGGGATGTGGGGCCTCCCCGGCCCCACGCCCCGGGCTACTTTTTGTGCGGACAAAAAGTAGCCAAAAAGCCGCCCGGGGATTTCACCCCCGGGGCCCCCAATGTTTTGGTTATTTTTGCGCTCGACCTTTAGTCTGTCCGGTCTAAACCGCGCCGGGTCCCGTATATGAGGCGAAGCGGCTCTTTT
>CANRHK010000158.1 GCA_947630395.1 uncultured Oscillospiraceae bacterium | reverse complement strand
TGCCATTTTGTTGATTTAGAACAAAATTCCTGATTTTTCAAACAAGCCCTACGCGAGTTTTTGAACTTCTGCCCAGTGCTGGCTGAGGCCGAGACCGGCATGGAGCCTTACGATGTATCGAAGATGATGCGTCAGCTCAAGAAGATCACCGTTGACGCCGCTATCAAGAGCGGCTTTGACGACGACAGCATTTACAAGGCCGACGCCGGTATCGTGATGGACAGAGAGAAGCTGAACCTGGTCGATATTCTGAAAAAACGCCTTACCCCGAAAGCACAGGAGAAGAGGCCAACCAAGGTCGATGTGAACCGGCAGGGGCTGTCCCCGGAGGAGTAGAAAAAGGCCCAGGACGCCAAGCGCAAGCCCAAGCGGGAGCGTACCCCGGAGGAACAGGCGGCGCTGGATAAGGAAAAAGAGCAGAAGAAACAGCAGCAGGGGCTCCTTGACCTCCTGCGCAATGTCTCTATTCGCTTGCCGCTCCTGATTCTCGGCACCGCCACTGAATTTGACGAATTTGTCCGTCTTGCGGAATTTGTGGACAAGGTGGACGCGACCTCCTGGCAGGTGTTCATGCCGAAGGAGGTAGACAAGGCCCTGTTCCTGAAGCTCCTGGTCTTTTATGACGAGGATGTGAGCGAAGGCGCGGGAATGCGCATCCATCGCATGGCAAAGGCCGCAGACGAGCTGATGCCCACCCGCCGCGTGATGAAGATTGGCAATGCCTTGTGGAAGCAACGGCAATGACCTTATTTTCAATTTGCGAAGAATCGACTTAAGCTTAGACCACATCTTTTCAATTGGATTCAGATCAGGACTGTACGCCGGTAAGTACAGCAGTTTTATGCCCGCCTCCTGGAAAAGTTCCTTGACCTCCTTAACATGATGGGTCCGCATGTTGTCCATGACGACTACGTCATCCCTTCGCAGTGTGGGAAGCAGCACATTCTTGAGATAATCAAGAAATTTTTCACGGGTAGTCCCGCCGCTGTAGGTTGTGTAAGCAGTCTCGCCGTTGCGCCTTATGGATGACAGTACAGTCGTATTGGCGGGTGTATTCAGCGGTACATGGTCTACAGCCCGCTCTCCGCCTTGTGCACGCCCATAACGCCGGCTCATGTTTGTGTTGACGCTGCTTTCGTCCAGAAATACCAGTCTGTCTGGGTCACATGGCCCAATGTCTCAGTCCAAGTCTCCCTTGCCGCCTTGACATCGAAGACGCTCCCGCTCTGATGCGTGAAAGGACTTCCTTTTGTAAACATAGCCCAGCTTGATGACCGCTTTTCGTACCGTTTCGTTACATACAGACAGCTTTAGTTTGTCGATGACCTCGTTGATCGTTATATCCGGCTGAGATGCGATCAGCTGATCGATATCCTGTAGATTTTTTCCTGTCAGATCCGGTTTCCTGCCACATTGGTTTGTCCGCAAATCCACACTGCCGGTATTCTTCATTTCTACACCTTGTTCTACTACATGAGCAACTGCATCACCACCCACGAGGTGGAGGACGAGGTGGGCGGCAACCTGCTGGGCGGCGTGAAGAACCCCTACCTCCTGGCCAGCGACTGGGGCTGGCAGATCGACCCCATTGGCCTGCGCTACATCCTCAACGAGCTGTACGCCCGCTATCAGATCTCCCTGATGGTGGTGAAGAATGGCCTGGGTACCTTCGACGAGCGGGGCGAGGATGGGAAATTCCACGACGGCTACCGCATTGACTACCTGCGCCGCCACATCGCCGAGATGCGGGAGGCGGTGAAGGACGGCGTGGACCTGATGGACTACACCCCCCTGGGGCTGCATCGACCTGGTCAGTGCCAGCACCGGCGAGATGGTCAAGCACTACGGCTTCATCTACGTCAACAAGTTCGACGACGGCACCGGCGTCCTGGGCCAGTGCTGCGGCATCGACCCCTCAGAGGGCAAGGTCTACCCCCCATCGACGGCAAGATCATCCAGGTAGCGGACACTTTCCACGCCGCGGGCATCGAGGCGGCGGGCATCCAGATCCAGATCCACGTGGAGAAGTAACCTACTATTTGACACAATTATGAGAAAACTCCTGTTTTTTGATATCGACGGCACTCTGGCTACGCCGGGGCAGCCGCCCCGGCGGGCGGTGGCGGACGCAATCCGGGCCACCCGGCGAAACGGCCACCTGGCCTTCCTCAGCACCGGCCGGCCCCAGTGCCTGGTCTCGCCGGAGGTGGAGACCATCGGCTTTGACGGGCGCATCTACAGCGCCGGGGGCCGCGTGACAGCGGGGGACGCCGTGCTCCTGGACCAGCCCATGCCGGCGGAGATGTCCCGCATGGCCCTGGACGCCATCCGGGAGGCGGGGCTGTTCTACACCCTGGAGTGCGCCGGCGGCGCCTACCAGAATGTGCCGCCCTTCATCCAGCGGCTGATGCCGGACACCCTGCCCGCCGAGGCATACCAAGGGGAACCCGTCTACAAGATCAGCTTCTTTGCCCCCTCCCCCAAGGCCGTGGACCGGCTACGGCAGCGGTTGGACGGGCGGGTGAAGCTGGTGTGCTTCCACAACATGATGAAGGGCTCCCCTCTCCGCAGCGGGGAGATCTCCGACCCCAGCGTGGACAAGGGCGCCGCGCTGCGCCTGCTCTGCCGGTACTATGATGCTTCTCCCGCCGACTGTGTCGCCTTCGGGGACAGCATGAACGATGCGGAGATCCTACAGGCCGCAGGCCTGGGCGTCGCCATGGGCAACGCAGACGCGGAGGTGAAAGCGCTGGCGGACCAGGTGTGCGAGAGCTGCGAGAATGACGGCGTGGCCAAGGCCCTGGCCCGGCTGGGCCTCATCTGAACACACAGCCCAAGGGGCGTCTGTCATTTCTGACAGACGCCCCTTTCATTTGTTCGCACTGCAATCCAAACCCGCTAGTCCCCAAACGCGGGGCGGCGTGGCAGGTACTCGGCGGACGCGGAACAGCTTGTCGCCGGCCTATCCTCGCGGGAGGGGCGGCACATTCTCTGAGGCCGCAATGGAGGCTTGGTCAGAGCAGAAGTGGAGGAAATAGGTGATGGCCAGCAGGTCGGCGCAGCCGCCAGGGGAGAGGTTCCTCTCCGTCATCTCCCTGTCCAGGGCCTCCAGCGCCGCCCGGTCCGGCACCGGGCTCTCCAGGGCCCCGGCGGTCTGGGCCGCCCACTGCTGGCCTTCTTGGCCGCCCCGGGCGAGGAGGTTGGTGTCTTTCACGTGGGCCATCAGGGCTGCCAGGGCGGCGGCGCCCGCCTGCTCCAGGGTGGCCCCGGCCTCCAGCGCCGCTTTGAGGGCCGGGAGGCCCACGTCCCCGATGCTGGGCAGGCCATCCGCCAGCTCCCCTCGGATGCCCCGGAGGCCGTACTGGAGGTAGAAGCGCGCCCCCGCCGTATGGCCCTCGCCGGAGGCCATGGCGGCGAAGTCCGCCTCCACCGCCTGGCGGCACATGGCGGCACACACCGGCAGCAGCGCCCCCATGTCCGGCCGGGGGGTCTCCGGCGTCCACAGCCGCCCGGCGGCGGCGCAGACGGTGCCCAGGGAGAAGATGGCCCCCTTGTGGGTGTTGACGCCGCCGGTGGCGGCGAACATGGCCCGCTCGGCGGCCAGACCCGCCCGCCGCAGACGGCGGAAGGTCTCCTCCGGCGGCAGGTCCGCCGTCTCCTGGCCGATCTCCACCGCTTGGCGGAGGTAGGGCAGGAGCGCCGTCGTGCTGTCAATAAAAGTAAAGATGTCCATGTCCCTGTGGCTACCGTTGTTGAGCCGGTCCACCAGCCCCGGCTTGGGGGCGGCGCAGACCTCGTAGAGCAGGGCCCGGGCCGCCTGTCCGGCGATGGCGTCCCTGTCCTGTGCGGCAAAGAAACGGCGGAAAATACGGTTGGTAGCGGCCTGGATCTCCCCCGCCGGGTGGATGCGGCGGGAGGCGCAGCCCTTGCCCGGCTTGCCGCAGATGAGGCAGGGCCGGGGCGGATAGCCCAGGGCCTCCCGATCCAGCTTGTCCCCCGCCGGGGACAGCACGTCCATGTCGAAGATCCGGCCCAGAGCGTCCTCGTCTTCCAGCTCCACGCAGACGGACTTCACCGCCCGGGGGTCCCCCCGGACGGCCAAAAGCGCCTCGCAGCCGGTGGCGGCGTCCACGGTTTCCCGGTGCTCGATGGGCGCCCGCGCGGCGCCCAGGGCGTCGGCTAGGCGATCCAGGCCTACCTGAAAGGCGCGGCGGATGACGGGCCCGTTTTTCACCGGCCCCGCGATATTCATGCAGAAGGAGACGACGGGCAGGCCGTAGGCCTCCAGCAGCTCCCGCTGCCGGTTGACCCGGGCCTCCCGGGCCTCCAGAACCTCCATCAGGGTGATTTCACGGTCCATAGGGCGCTCCTTTGCTTGATCAATGGGAATTTACTACCCTAATCTTGAAAGCATAAATTCTGGACGATTTGCTATTATGACTGAATCAGTAATATCTGATATTTCACAGTCATTCTCCCTGTGTTCTGAAACGAGCTCCCCCTCGCTCTCATAAAGGATCTCCTTTCCATACCATGGCTTTTGAGACTGCGGCGTTAATTCCATAAATCCCGATTTACCTGGCAGTTCTACGTCCACCCTTCAGTAGTGCACCACATCCCCGCTGGCGCGGATGGTCTGGATCACCGGCTCAGCCTCCGGGGACTGGAAAAACGCCCAGGTGTTCTCCGGCACCAGGGGGCGGATGCTCTCTATCTGCCCGTCGTGAATGTAATTCCGCACGGTGCTGGCGCTGATGGCCCCGCCGCCCAGCTCCTTCCGGGGCACAATGACACAGTCAATGCCCATCTTCGGCAGCTCCTCCGCCATGACCTGGTTGTAGATCCCGGTCACCTGGCTGGTGGGCTCCTCTCCCACGTACCGGGCGGCGACGCCCAGGGCCTCCCCGATAGAGCGAAATAGAGCCAGATCCAGCTTCGCGTGGCCGGCGATCACCGACGCCTCGTCCTTGAGGAAGTAGCTGGGGAAGGTGGCGGAGCTGATGATGTAGGGTCCGCTCTGGTGGCAGATCACGTTTTTGAGGTCCGCCACGCCCTCGGTGACCAGCCTCCAGCGTACCGGGAAGGGCACCAGACTGGCGTCCTCGCTGAGGACAAAGAGGTGCACCGTGTCGTTCTCCGCCGCCGCCCTCTCCACCAGATACCGGTGGCCCAGGGTGAAGGGGTTGGCGTTCATGACAATGGCGGCGCTTTTGCCCGCCCGCCGGCGCTTGGCCAAGGCGGCGCAGTAGCTCTGAAACCCATTTCGCCGGTTCTCCAGGAAGGAGAGAGTCCCCTCCACCCGGGCAATCTCCGTGAACCCCATGTCCCGGAAGAACTTGGCGCTCTGGACCTTGGTGTAGACAAAGAGGTGGAAGATCCCCCGCTCCGCCTGCCGCTCCACCAGGTGGTTCACCACCTGGTTCATGAGACCCTCTCCCTGGCGGCGGTGGTCCACGGCAAAGCAGCGGAGGGTGCTGCCGAAGGTGCTGCCGGTGGCACAGAGGTTGTAGTCTTCATCAAAGAGGCCGCAGGTGTAGTCCAGATTGGCGTCCCGGCGGATGCCCTCCTGCTCCAGCAGGGCGTCCACCTTCCTCCACATCCGCGTATCCCCCGGGCGGATTTGCTCGATAGTATCGCTCATGCCATTCACCTCAAAATCGTTGTATCTGTTTCGGCGGAGGATGCCGTAGGGGCGAATGTCCTCGTCCGCCCGCACGTGCCTGTGCCCTGGTTTCACGGGCCGGTGAGGACACCGGCCCCTACGGTGCGCCGCCGCTATCATACCATAAAACACGCCGCCGCGCCACTGTTTTTCATAAAAAGCCCCCGGCTTTCCGAAGAAAGCCGGGGGGAGACAGTGCGCGGAGGTACGATTAGAACTTCATGATGCCGAAGACAATGGCGAAGATCATGCA
>CANRHK010000157.1 GCA_947630395.1 uncultured Oscillospiraceae bacterium | reverse complement strand
GCGAGAAGTACACCATGGCCTATGCCGGTCCCTGCATGCACGAGTTCGTCATGTGCCTGGTGGACCTCCACGACGAGACCGGCATCTCCGCCATGGATATCGCCAAGGGCCTGCTGGACCACGGCATCCATCCGCCCACGATGTACTTCCCCCTCATCGTCCACGAGGCGCTGATGATCGAGCCCACGGAGACCGAGAGCAAGGAGACCATGGACGAGGTGTGCGATGTGTTCCTGGAGCTGTGGGATCTGGCTCACACCAATCCCCAGGCCCTCCATGACGCCCCCACCAAGACCCCGGTGCGCCGTCTGGACGAGGTGGGCGCGGCCCGGAATCCTGTGCTGCGGTACGCGGCTGAATGATCGAACAACTCCAACTCTACCGCACGGACGGCACGAACCCCCACCGCAATCTGGCGGTGGAACAGTACCTGCTGGAGACCGTCCCGGAGCATACCTGCACCCTGTATCTGTGGCAGAACCGGCGGACCGTGGTCATCGGCCGGAACCAGAACGCCTGGAAGGAGTGCCGCACCACCCAGCTGGAGGCGGACGGCGGGTTTTTGGCCCGCCGTCTCTCCGGCGGGGGGGCCGTGTTCCACGACCTGGGGAATCTGAATTTCACCTTTCTGGTACGCAAGGCCGACTACGATCTGGACCGGCAGCTCTCTGTCATCGCCGAGGCGGGGCGGGCCCTGGGCATCCGGGTGGAGCGATCCGGTCGGAATGACCTGCTGGCCGACGGCAAAAAATTCTCCGGAAACGCCTTTTATGAGCACAACGGCAGGAGCTATCATCACGGCACCATCATGGTCAATGTGGACGGGGCGTCCCTCAGCCGCTACCTCAGCCCCTCCAAGGCCAAGCTGGAGGCCAAGGGCGTGGCCTCCGTCCGCTCCCGGGTGGTGAACCTGAAAGAGCTGAGGCCGGATCTCACCATCGCGGAGATGGCGGCGCAGATGGAGGCCGCCTTTGCCAAGGTGTACGGTCTGCCCCCTGTGCGCCTCCGGGAGGAGGACTTCGACGGCGCCTATATCGACGCGCTGACGGAGAAGAACGGCAGCTGGGAGTGGCTCTACGGCCGGGATATGAAATGCACCCTCCAGTGCAGGGATCGCTATTCCTGGGGCGAGATCGAGCTGCGGCTGGGAACAGGGGAGGGCCTTGTCCGGGAGGCGGCGGTGTACACCGACTCCATGGACTGGGCCCTGGCCCCGGCGCTGGAGAGGGCCCTCACGGGCTGCCGCCTGCGGCTGGAGGACCTGGAAAGCCGCGTGCGCGCCGCCGGACTGGAGGCGCAGACAGCGGAGGATATTTGCGCCCTGCTGAAACAGCAGGATATCTGAACATCTGAAAAATGAAGTCAGAGGGATAGCTACTGCTTGCTATTCCTCTGATTTTGTGCTAAAATAATAGAGAATTTTTCCCTTTTTGCCGAACAGGAAAGGAGTATCTCATATGAGCGATTACGCATTGATTGTCATTGGCGCTGGCCCCGGCGGCTATGAGGCCGCCCTGCATGCCGCCAAGCTTGGCCTCAAGACCGCCCTGGTGGAGAACCGCGACATCGGCGGCACCTGCCTGAACCGGGGCTGCATCCCCACCAAGGCCCTGCTCCATGCCGCCGAGGCCGCCCACACCGCCGCGAACAGCGCAGAGTGGGGTGTGAATGCCCAGGTCACCGTGGATTTCGCCGCAGCCCACCGGAAGAAGACAGAGGTCACGGAGAAGCTGCGCGCCGGTATCGAGGGTCTGCTCAAGCAGAAGAAGGTGGACGTGCTGCGGGGCACCGGCACTATCCTGGCCCCCGGCAAGGTGTCGGTGAATGATACCGTCTACACAGCCGACAACGTCCTGATTGCCACCGGGTCCGTCCCCGCCCGGCCTCCCATCCCCGGCCTGGAGCTGGCCGTCACCAGCGACGAGATCCTGGCTCCCCAGGACAAGGTGTATTCCTCCCTGGTCATCATCGGCGGCGGCGTCATCGGCGTGGAGATCGCCTCGGTGTACCAGGCCCTGGGCTGTAAGATCACCATCGTGGAGGCCATGGAGCGCATCATGCCCAACATGGATCGGGAGATCTGCCAGAACATGACCATGATCCTGAAGAAGCGGGGCGCGGCGGTCAACACCGGCTGCATGGTCAACTCCGTGGAGAAGGACGGGGACGAACTGGTGGTGAAGTACACCTGCAAGGACAAGCCCGGCGAGGCCTGGGGCGAGGCGGTGCTCTGCTGCATCGGCCGCCGCTCCAACACCGCGGGGCTCTTCGGCGAGGGTTTTGCTCTGGAGCTGAACCGGGGCCACATCGTGGTGGACGAGCACTTCCAGACCAGCGTCCCCGGCATCTACGCCATCGGCGATGTGTCCGCCCGGATCCAGCTGGCCCACGTGGCCACCGCCCAGGGCATTGCTTGCGTGGACCGCCTGGCCGGCAGGGAGCCTTTGGTGGACGTGGATCTGGTGCCCAGCTGCATCTACACCACCCCGGAGATCGCCTCCATTGGCATCACCGCCGACGAGGCCAAGGCCCAGGGTCGCGCCGTCAAGGTGGGCAAGGCCCTCATGTCCGCCAACGGCAAGACCGTGATTGCCGGCGGCGATAGGGGCTTCATGAAGATTGTGGCCGACGCGGAGACCGGCGTCATCCTGGGCGCCCAGCTCATGTGCGAGCGAGCCACCGACATGATCTCCCAGTTCACCACCGCCGTGGCCAACGGCCTGACAGCTCAGCAGCTGGCCAAGGTCATGCGCCCTCATCCCACCTTCGAGGAGGCCGCCGGAGCCGCCGTGGAGGATCTGCTGGAGAAGCTCTCTAAATAAATACGTAACAGGGAAGGGCGGGCCGCATGGCCCGCCCCTTTGCGCTCAATCCAAATCCTGGATGTTCATTTTGTCGATCTGCTTCTTTTTCTTCCGTTTCTCCCGGCAGGCGAAGTAGATAGCCAGGAGGACGATGGTGGGGATATTGGCGATGAGCCACACCAGCAGCAGCTGGACCACAAATCCCGCCGAGATGCCCTCCGCCGGCGCAAACATATTGAGGGGATATAGCAGCGAGAACAGGAACGAGATGGCGGGCAGCACCAGTCCCGGCCATTTGCGCTCCCGGCTGGAGAGGAAGATTTGCAGGGCTACCACACCCGCCAAAAGCAACAGGGTAAAGATCAGTCTGATGGGGAAAATCATTGCGCAGACTCCTTTCGTGTTTTCTTGTACTCGCTGATGAGAATTTTCGCCGTGTCAAAGTCCAGCTTGTCGTTCAGTGCCAAACGCTTGATGAGGGCCACGTAGGGATCCTGCTCCGCGCTTTCGCTCATCTGGATCTTCTGGATCAGCCGGTCCAGACGCAGCCGCACCGTGGGGTAGGTCACCCCGTACTGCCGGGCCACCTCTTTCAGGGACCCGGAGGCCAGCAAAAACCGCCGGATGAAAGCCGCGTCCTCGTCGTCCAGCTCCGCCATCCACTGAGGGACCACTTCCAGGGCCATTTACACCACCTTTCTTTCATAAAATTCATTATAAACTTTAATTTTGTTAAAGCCAATAGTAAAATAAAAATTTATCAATATAAAAAATGCCCCCGCTCATGGAGCGGGAGCATTTTGGTGCGGCGCAGACAGGGAAGGGGATCAGATGTATCCATCGGCGCACAGCAGCTCGGCCAGCAGCACGCCGCCGCCGGCGGCGCCCCGAAGGGTGTTGTGGCTGAGGCAGACGAACTTGTAGTCGTACTGGGTGTCGGGCCGCAGGCGGCCCACGGAGACGGCCATGCCGTTCTCCAGCATCCGATCCAGCTTGGTCTGGGGCCGGTCGGGCTCCTCAAAATAGTGGAGGAACTGCTTGGGGGCGGAGGGGAGGTTCAGCTCCTGGGCCCGGCCGGAGAAGGCCGCCCAGTCCGCCTTGATCTGCTCCATGGAGGGCTTGCAGCCGTCCTTGAACTTCATGAATACCGCCGCCATGTGGCCGTCGGAGCAGGCCACCCGGAAGCACTGGGCGGTGATGGAGGGGCCGTCCGCCAGGACGAACTTGCCATCTTCAATCTTCGCCCACAGCTTCATGGGCTCCTTCTCGCTCTTCTCCTCCTCGCCGCCGATGTAGGGGATGCAGTTGTCCACCATCTCGGGCCAGCGCTCAAAGGTCTTGCCAGCGCCGGAGATAGCCTGGTAGGTGCAGACCAGGGCCCGGTCCATGCCGTACTTCAGCAGGGGGGTCAGGGCGGGGACGTAGGACTGGAGGGAGCAGTTGGACTTCACCGCCACGAAGCCCCGCTTGGTGCCGAGGCGCTTTCTCTGCTGCTCGATGATGCGGATGTGATCGGCGTTGATCTCGGGCACCACCATGGGCACGTCCTCGGTCCAGCGGTGGGCGCTGTTGTTGGAGACCACCGGACACTCCAGTCTGGCGTACTTCTCCTCCAGCGCCCGGATCTCCTCCTTCTTCATATCCACGGCGCAGAAGACGAAGTCTACCATGCCCGCGATCTTCTCAGCGTCAGCCTCGGCGTCCATTACCACGATGTCCTTGGCCTCCTGGGGGATGGGGGTGGTCATGGCCCAGCGGCCCGCCACAGCCTCCTCATAGGGCTTGCCGGCGCTGCGGGCGCTGGCCGCGATGGCGGTGAGCTGGAACCAGGGGTGATTCTCCATCAGCGTGATGAACCGCTGGCCCACCATGCCGGTGCCGCCGATGATGCCGACCTTGTACTGCTTCATTGTCATTGACCTCCTATGATTGCCCGAAAGGGCTGGGAATGAAATATTACGGCTTGAAAAATGCCATGTCTCCATGTATACTATATGCCAGTGTCCGCCGTACCTTGAAGGCGGGCGGGGCGCACTCGTATTTTCATACCACATTTTCTGCGCTCTGTCAACCGTTTTTCTCTGGAACGGCAGGAGAACAGCGAAGATTTCTTGCACTTTTTTGCCATGTTTGCACGCTGCGGTCACCGGCGGGATTTCTGCCCGCCCCGCGGAGAAACATGACTTGGAAAGGATTCGGTAATTTCCTTGAAAACCCATGATTTTTACTTTGCGCTGCCCCCTGAGCTCATCGCCCAGACGCCCCTCCAGCGGCGGGACGCCTCCCGGCTGCTGACCTTGGACAGGACCACCGGGGCCTGGAGCCACCGGCACTTCTACGATTTGCCGGACCTGCTGCGCCCCGGCGACTGCCTCATCATGAACGACTCCCGGGTGCTGCCGGCGCGGCTGCTGGGCAGCCGCCTCCACGCCGGCGGCACTCGCGGCGGCGCGGCGGAGGTGCTGCTTCTGATCGACCGGGGGAACAATGTGTGGGAGTGCCTGGTGCGGCCCGGTAAAAAGCTGCGCCCCGGCGCCCGGGTTGTCTTCGGCGATGGGGAGCTCACCGGGGAGATCGTGGGGGAGATCTCCGGCGGCAACCGGCTGGTGCGCTTCACCTACGAGGGCATCTTCCTGGAGGTGCTGGAGCGCCTGGGGCAGATGCCCCTGCCACCCTACATCAAGGAGCAGCTCCAGGACAAGGAGCGGTATCAGACTGTCTACGCCCGGGTCAACGGATCCGCCGCCGCCCCCACGGCGGGCCTCCATTTCACGGAGGAGTTGCTGGAGCGGATCCGGGCCAAGGGCATTGCTATCGGGTACGTCACCCTCCACGTGGGCCTGGGCACCTTCCGGCCGGTGAAAGAGGAGGACATCGAGACCCACCCCATGCACAGTGAATACTGCGTTATCCCCCAGGAGACAGCGGACCTGGTGAACCGCACCAAGGCCGCCGGCGGCCGGGTGGTCTGTGTGGGCACCACCTCCTGCCGCACCCTGGAGAGCTGGGCGGGAGAGGACGGGCGCCTGGAGGCCAGCGCCGGGTGGACGGATATCTTCATCTACCCCGGTTACCGCTTCAAGGTGATGGACGCTCTCATTACCAACTTCCATCTCCCGGAGAGCACCCTTATCATGCTGGTGTCCGC
>CANRHK010000156.1 GCA_947630395.1 uncultured Oscillospiraceae bacterium | reverse complement strand
TGGCCGTCCTTCACGTAGCAGACGGAGTTGGACTGGGTATACTTGAGTGTGATCAGGGCCACAATCATGTCAATTTTGGCCGCGTCGGGCAGGTCCTTGTTCTCCGTCACAATGTTGGCCAGCAGCTCCCGGTCAATCCGGAAGTTATTGCGGCCCTGCTCGAAGGTGACGCCGAACACGTCCTTGTACTCCTGGGGGGCGGGGACGTAGGCCGGGTCAATCCGCACCACATTGTAATTGCCCTTCTTCTTGGTTTTCAGAATCTCCAGGGCCTCGGGGGTGTAGTCCGGGGCGATAATTCCGTCGGACACCTCCTCCTTGAGGTAGGCGGCGGTGGCGGCGTCGCAGGTGTCCGAGAGGGCGGCCCAGTCGCCGTAGGAGCACAGCCGGTCCGCGCCCCGGGCGCGGATATAGGCGCAGGCGATGGGGCTCAGCCCGGCCTTCCCGTCCACGAAGTAGATCTTCCGGTCCGTCCCGCTGAGGGGCAGGCCCACGGCGGCCCCGGCGGGGGACACGTGCTTGAAGGACGCGGCGGAGGGCAGGCCCGTGGCCTCCTTCATCTCCTTCACCAGCTGCCAGGAGTTCAGGGCGTCCATGAAGTTGATATAGCCGGGCTTGCCGTTCAGCACCGTCACCGGCAGGTCGCCGTCCCGCATGAAGACGCGGGCGGGCTTCTGGTTGGGGTTGCAGCCGTATTTCAGTTCCAGTTCTGTCATGGCTTGTACTCCTTATCAAAATAGTCGTTTCAATCGCGCGGCGCCGCCGGGGCGTCCGCTGAAATGGATGATCGTCACACGCGCGGCCACACCACCTCGAAGCGTTCGCACACCACGGGCATGTCCTCGTGGAAGGTGAGGCCCGCCTCCGCCATTTCCCGGGTAAAGAAGGCCCGGTGGACCGCCCGCCAGTGGGCCAGGCTGCGGTCCCCCTCCCCCTCCCGCCATGCGTGGTCCGGGGAGATATCCCGATAGGGCACGAGTTCCACCGCCGTAGTGCGGATGACGCAGGCCGCCTCGCCCCGGCTGTCCAGGATGACGCTGTACTCCCCCGCCTCCGGCAGGGCCTCGCCCTCCAGTGCGTACAGGGGGAAAGCGGAGGCCGTGGCGGTCTTGACTCCGGCCAGGACCAGCGCCGCCAGACTGTCCGGGTCGTCTCCGAAGGCCCAGGCGTCATATTCGGCGTCCAGGCCGGAATGGGCGGTAAATTCCGCCCACAGCTCCGGGGCCGTCACGGCAGGTCGATCCAGATGCCCTTGTTCTGGATCTTCGCGCCCTCCATGGCGCGGTAGAACCGCTGGGCCTCGCCGTTGGCGGCAATCAGGCCCGCGAGGCGGTCCGCGCCGCAGTCTTTCAGCTCCCGGCGGGGCTGTTCCTCGAAGCGCACCACGTCGGGGATGCGGTCCTGGGTGTAGGGAAGAATCTGAAATCTCATAGCCTCACTGGTGCTTATTGAGGATGACGGTCTCCCGCTCCCCGCTCTCCAGGTCGATATACTGCACAAAGAGGGACACCTTATTGTCCTCGTTGAGGCTCTCCCACAGCTCCTCCGCCCAGGTTTTGGCATCGGGAGCGGTCACCGCCACCCGCTTGGGCTCCCCCCGGAAGGAGGGCAGGGGATTGCCGTCCCCCTCATAGGTGGAGATAAAGTGTCCGGTACCTGCCACGGGCTTGTCGCACTCGAAGAAGTACCGGCAGCAGCAGGACGGGTCGCCGTCCGCGGATTTCAGAATGGACAGCTTGTAGCCGCCATTGGGCTTGACCATGCCGGAGATGCGGGGGGTCCAGTTGGGGCCGTCGGGCTCAAACGCCCGGGTCCGCAGGGCGGCGGCGAAGGTCTGGCCCTTTTGGAGATAGTCCCGGATGGTGTCGGTCTGGTCGCCGTTGGTGACGATGGTGTCCCCGCCTACGATGCGCACCGGGTGGTAGATGATAAGGCTGGGGTCCACCATTTTGCTCCCGTCAAAGGCCCTCGTGCGGATGCCGTCCTCCGTGGCCTCGAAGACCCGGTTGCGGCTGTTCTCGCTACGGCCCATGATGAAGTAGGCGATGGCGGCCTTCTTATTATCCGCCGTGCGGCCCAGGACGATGCCCCGGCCGGGGTAGGCGGTGTCCCGCAGGTACTGGTTTAAATCCATCATATCGTGTTCTCCTCAATTCAAAATGTGTACAATTCTGCCCTCCACCCGCAGCCGGTCCTGGCAGAAGAGGCTGACGGCCCGGGGCAGCAGCTTCCACTCCGCCTGCTCCATAATGCGGCGCTGGAGAATTTCCGGGGTGTCCCCCTCCTCCACCGGCACCGCTTTTTGCAGCACAATGGGCCCGCCGTCGCACTCCCTGCTGACAAAGTGGACCGTAGCGCCGGAGACCTTCACGCCGTACTGGAGCGCCCGCTCGTGGACATGGAGGCCGTAGAAGCCCTCGCCGCAGAAGGAGGGGATCAGGGCCGGGTGGACGTTCAGGATGGCGTTGGGGTAGGCTTCCACCAGCTCCTCCGTCAGGATGGTCATGAAGCCCGCCAGGACCACCAGAGCGATATCCAGCGATTGCAGTTTATCCCGGAGAGCGATGGTATAAGCCCGGCTGTCGGGATAGTCCCTCCGGGCCATGACATAGCCGGGAATATTGGCCGTCCCGGCCCGATCCAGGGCGTAGACGCCGGGTTTGGAGGCAATCACGGCGGCGATTCTGCCGTTGACTATCTCCCCCCGGTTCTGGGCGTCAATCAACGCTTGCAGGTTGGTGCCGCCGCCGGACACCAGCACGGCGATCCGCTTCATACCAGCTCCACCCCGCTGTCGCCGGGGACCACGGAGCCGATGATATAGGCCCGCTCACCGGCGGCCACGGCGGCGGCAACAGCGGCGTCCGCCTGGGCGGCGGGAACGGCGATAACCATGCCGATGCCCATGTTGAAGGTGTTGTACATATCCCGCTCGGGGATGTTTCCGATCTCCCGGATGAGGTTGAAAATGGGCGGGCGGGGGAAGGCTTTGACGTCTATTTTCGCGGTCATGCCGTCCGTCATCATCCGGGGCACGTTCTCATAGAAGCCGCCGCCGGTGATGTGGCTGACGGCGTGGAGCTCCACCCCCGCCTTCATGAGGGCCTTGACGGCCTTGACATAGATCCGGGTGGGAGTCAGCAGGGTCTCGCCCAGGCCGATGCCCCCCAGGGCCTCCACGGGCATGTGCAGGTCCGCGTACTCCACATTGAACACCTTCCGCACCAGGGAGAAGCCGTTGGAGTGGACGCCGGAGGAGGCCAGACCGATGAGGGCGTCGCCCCGGGTCAGCTTCCTGCCGTCGATGATCTTCTCCTCGTCCACGATCCCCACGGAGAAGCCCGCCAGATCGTAGTCGTCGGGCTTCATGGTGCCGGGGTGCTCGGCGGTCTCGCCGCCCACCAGGGCGCACTCCGCCTGACGGCAGCCCTCGGCGATGCCGGAGACAATGCCGGCAACGCGCCTGGGCTGGTTGCGGCCGCAGGCGATGTAGTCCAGGAAGAACAGGGGCATGGCCCCGCCGCAGATAATGTCGTTGACGCACATGGCCACGCAGTCGATGCCCACCGTGTCGTGCCGGTCCATCAGCTGGGCTATGCGCAGCTTGGTGCCCACGCCGTCGGTGCCGGACACCAGCACCGGCTTTTTCATGCCGGTCATGTCGGGGGCAAACAGCCCCCCAAAGCCGCCGATGGTCCCCATGACGCCGGGGATGTAGGTGGACTCCACCATGGGCCTGATCCGGCGCACCGCCTCATACCCGGCGGTGACGTCCACCCCGGCGGCGGCGTAGGACGCGCTGTGACTCTCGCTCATGCCTCAATCTCACTTTCAAACATATTTTTCTCCGCCTGCTCGGGGACCTCCATGGGGTACTGCCCGGTGAAGCAGGCGTCGCAGAAGCCCAGGCGGCAGTTCCGGGCGATCTTCCGCACCGCGCCGGCGGAGAGGAAGCCCAGGGTGTCCGCGCCGATGATCCGGCGCATCTCCTCCACGGTGCGGCCGTAGGCCAGCAGCTCCTCTCTGGCGGGAATGTCCACACCGAAGAAGCAGGGACAGCGGAAGGGCGGCGCGGAGATCCGCAGATGGACCTCCCTGGCCCCGGCGTCCCGCACCAGCTGGATCAGCCGCGCGCAGGTGGTGCCCCGGACGATGGAGTCGTCCACCAGGATCACCCGCTTGTCCCGGACCGCCTCCCTCAGGGCGTTCAGCTTCAGGCGTACGGACCGCTCCCGCTGGTCCTGCCCCGGCTGGATGAAGGTCCGGCCGATGTAGCGGTTTTTGATGAGCCCCACGCCATAGGGGATACCGGAGCACTTGGCGTAGCCGATGGCGGCGGGGATGCCGGAGTCCGGCACGCCCATCACCATGTCCGCCCCCACCGGGTGCTCCAGGGACAGAAACTTTCCCGCCTCCTGGCGGGCCAGCTCCACGCTGGCGCCGTCGATGACAGAGTCCGGGCGGGCAAAATAGATATATTCAAAGACGCAGATGGCGCTGGGGGCCCGGACCTGGGAGCGGAGGGAGCGGACGGTCCCGTCCGGGTCCACCACCACCACCTCGCCGGGGTCCACGTCCCGGATGAATTCGGCCCCCAGGGCGTCCAGGGCGCAGGACTCGGAGGCGAACACTACCGCCTCCCCGATTCTGCCCATGCAGAGAGGCCGCATCCCACGGGGGTCCCGGGCGGCGATGAGCTTCCGGGCGGACATGACGCACAGGGAGTAGGCCCCCTGGATCACGTCCATGGTGTTCACCACGGCCTCCTCAATGGAGCGGACCTTCAGCCGCTCCCGGACCAGGGTGTAGACCAGCACCTCCGTATCCGAGGAGGAGCGGAAGATGGCGCCGTTCAGCTCCAGCTGTTGGCGCAGGGCACCGGCGTTCACCAGGTTGCCGTTGTGGGCCAGGGCCAGATTGCCCTTGACGTGGGTGATGGCCAGGGGCTGGGCGTTCTCCCGCCGGGGGTCGCCGGTGGTGGAGTAGCGCACGTGGCCGATGGCCATGTTTCCGGGCATGGCGTCCAGCCGGGCCTGGTTGAATACCTCGCCCACCAGGCCCACGTCCCGGTGGCAGCGGATGACGCCCCGGCGGTTCACGGCGATGCCGCAGGCCTCCTGCCCCCGGTGCTGGAGGGCGAAGAGAGCGGCGTAGGTCTCGTGGGCGGGGCTGAGGGGGGAGTCCTCCGGCGTCCAGATGCCGAAGACGCCGCACTCCTCCCGGAGGTGATCGGAGATCATAGGATCATTCCTTCCCGTTCCAGCAGTAAGTGCAGATCTTGTCCCTGTCAATGCCGATGGCCTCCAGCAGGCCGTCCAGGGACTGGTAGCCCAGGGAGTCGAAGCCAAGGGCCTCGCCGATGGACTGAAGCAGGCAGCGGCCACGCCGGGTGCGGACGTCGGCGTACTCGTCCAGGTGCCGCTCACCCTCCTCCCCCTCCAGGTCCCGGACGGTTTTCCGGGCGATCAGCTCCAGGGCGGAGCTGCTGCGGGAGAAGTTCAGGTACTTGCAGCCGTACATGATGGGCGGGCAGGCGGAGCGCATGTGGACCTCGCTGGCGCCGCTGGCGTAGAGAAACTCCACCGTCTCCCGCAGCTGGGTGCCCCGGACGATGGAGTCGTCCACCAGCAGCAGCTTCTTGCCCCGGATCAGCTCGGGGATGGGGATCTGCTTCATTTTCGCCACCTGGTTACGGACAGCCTGGTTGGCGGGCATGAAGGACCGGGGCCAGGTGGGGGTGTACTTCACCAGGGGCCGGGCGAAGGGCTTCCCGCTTTGAAACGCGTAGCCCAGGGCGTGGGGCACGCCGGAGTCGGGGACGCCGGCGATAAAGTCCACGTCGGGGACGGCGCCCCGCTCCGCCTCGTCCCGGGCCATGATCTCGCCGTTGCGGTAGCGCATGACCTCCACGTTGACCCCCTCGTAGTTGGAGTTGGGGTAGCCGTAGTAGGTCCAGAGGAA
>CANRHK010000155.1 GCA_947630395.1 uncultured Oscillospiraceae bacterium | reverse complement strand
GATTCTCCATGGGTTCACCTCCATTCCGAACATTTGTTTTTGCTCTTGACTTTTGCGCAAAGCGTGGTTACAATGGATATACTTATAACCTCACGCGAGGGGGCAGGCCAATGGACGGCATCCAGTGGACAAGCCTTATATCCTCCGGCGTTGCCCTGCTGGCCGTCTCGGACTTTGTGTTTGAGAGGAGCCTCCGGGAGCGGGACGCGATGGCAAGCACGCTAAACCGACTTTTTCTATTTGCTTCCCCCTGAAATTTCCGGGAAAGTAAACGAACTTTATACACTGGCGCTGCAATGGGGTAAGACAGGGTCGCCTCCAGTATCCCAAATTGATGCACGCCTGAATGAGTTGGTGGCTCTTCTGCGCGCCGATCTCGACCACTTCCGAAAAACCGGGCAGCACTAGGTCTCCATGAAAGCAACCGGCACATCCTCTTTCACCCCCCTTTGTGTCGTCTCTCCCTCCGGCAGGTATCCCCGCGAAAGGAGGTGATGACCAATGACAAAGCAGGAACTCAAGGCCAAACTGGACGGGGCTCTGAAACAGTTCGATGAAAACATCAATCTTATCGCACCGGACCAATACAGCAAGCGCCCTGTCGCAGAGGGCGATCTTGTGGAGGCCATGCGTCAGGTTGATTACGTGCTGTCCGAGTTCCGAAACGCCATCCTGGAGTACCTGTCCTGACCGCCGGGGCTGAGGCGGCATCGCCTCAGCCCTCCTTCGCCTCGACTTGCTCCAGATCCCGGATGAGGTCACTGGCCATCGACGAGACTTTACCGGCCTGTTGCGCCAATGCCATCAGCTTCGAGATAAGCGTGTCCTTGTCGGTTCTGATTTCTACCATCAAAGCGGCACTCAGAAATCCTTTCTCCACTCTCTTTCACCCCCCTCTGTCTTTTTCGCTTTGCGGTGTAGCCATATAATAATCCGCAATTGCGGTTTTGTCAATCCTATAAATTACGCAATTTCAAAATTTAGCATAGATGACAAATTCTTATTTAAATAGGAGGGGTTCTTCTTGGATGCCGAAAAATTTGTGCAAAATATAAAATTGTTTTGCCTCCAGAGAGGAATCAAGCCTACTGTTGCATGCAAAGAGAGCGGTGTAGGTGGTAGTTTTATAAACGACATTGAGCGAGGGAGAACCCCCTCTGTCGCTAAGGTCCAGACACTTGCTCAGTATCTGGGCGTTACCACCAGCGAGCTGCTGGGGGAGACACCGCCCGGCGCTCCGGCACTCAGCCCGGATTTACAGACCCTGTCTGACGCGCTGGATCGGATGAATGCAGAGGGGCGGGAAAGACTGCTGGAACTTGCCGCAGTCATGGTTGCCTCCGGGCAATATATAAAAGCCAACACCGCTAATCTGGGTAGTAAAGGGGCATGAATAACCCGCGAGGGTTAAAATAAAAATAGCGTGTCCGAATTGGACACGCGGGGAGGGGAGCCATGGGACTGTTTTCAGTCTGCCCCCAGTGCGGCAAGAAACAGCTATCGTTTTTAATGGACGCCTCTGGCCTCTGCAAATCTTGCGCAGCGAACCCTAGCGAGGAGACCATTAGAGCCAGGGAGCAGTTGGAAGCTGAAAAAGTTCGCGTTGCGGAAGAACGGGCTGAGATCATTGATAGAGTCAAAGCCAGGCAGGCGCCCCAGATGGGATTACGCAGAGCATGTGGGCCGCGAGCCCATGGTGTCCTTTGCGACTATACGGTTATAGATACTGAAACTACGGGATTAGATGCATGTACCTGCGAAATCCTTGAAATCGGCGCAGTCCGTTATCGTTCACATCGAGAGGTCGCCTATTTTGCTTCGTATGTCAAGCCATATGGACTAATTCCGCATTCGGCAACAGAAATCAATAGAATAACAGAGAGTACAGTTCATCGCGCACCACACTTCCCCACCGTATATGCTGATTTTCTGAATTTTATTGGCGATGACATCCTGATCGGATATAATGTTGAGTTTGATATAAAATTTATTCAGACAAGAGCCGGTGAAGACCTTCATAACAAGTTCTTTGATGTTCTGCCATTCGCCAAGCAAGTGCTATCTTTAGATCGTTATAGGTTGGATGATCTTCGTTCTCGTTTCCTTATTGGGGGAGATTCCCATACTGCACTTGGTGATTGCAGGGCAACGGCAAAGGTATATAAACGGCTCCTCGGTGAATATGGGGCTGTCCAGTATTTGGAAGATGAAGCGTTGAAAGCAGAATCCGAGCAAAAAGAATTTGAACGGATTCAGCAGGAACATGCGGCGCATTTGCAGAAGGTGAAGGAGGAAAAGGCGCGCCTTATGGTAAATGCACCATCCCAACGCGAACTGCGACAGCTTTCTCAACAAATGACTGGCCAAACCGTAGAGTATTTTTCAAAAGTCAAAATCATTCTCAAAGCCGCGGGAATTGATGTTTCTGCGGTTCGCGAAATGTGTCCCAGCTATAATTGTCGAGCGCTCTATATACCTAGCGAGAATCCCTATCTTGCGCAAAGTCAACTCGCCATCTTTTTTGGTGTAAAACTTGAAGGTAACCTACGATACATCCTTTTGGATCTGTCCCCAGAAGAAATAAGTTGTGACTTTCCATGCGTCCCATCATCAATCCAGGAGGGTGAGAATCGGAGTCGTGTGTATCTGCCCTCTCCTGCTACGCTGGATTCTATAGCGGAATATATTATCAAGTCCTATCAACATGCGAAAGATTCCACCGGGAAGTAAAACTACAAAAAAGTGGCCGCCCCGCTGGGAGCGGCCTTGACAAAAGAATATGAAGCGTGTCCGAATTGGACACGCGGGGGAGGAAATTATGAATCCCTATGCAGGAATAGGCGAGTATCGCCGATTTATGGGAGCCGCAGAGGCACAGAAAGCTATCAATAGTTTTCGGGGGCTTATGGAAGGTATCGCAATTGATGGCCGTGTAGATGCTAAGGAGCAGGCAGAGCTCACAAACTGGTATAATCTATACCGAGGCCAAATTGATCGACACCCTTTTAATGAACTGTTGCCAGCTATTGACCTCGCGCTCTCAGATGGAGTGCTGACTACAGATGAAGTTTCTGACCTGTTATGGCTCTGCGACCAAGTGTCTTCTGGCTCGTATTATGACTTAATCACATCCTCAGTCCAGGCCCTACATGGTGTCATTCATGGCCTGTTGGCCAATAATGAGCTGTCTACCGAGGAAGTCATACAGCTTAGAGGTTGGTTGTCTGACCACTCAATCCTTCGTGGTACATACCCGTTTGATGAGATATATAGTCTAGTAGAATCTGTTCTTGAAGATGGCCAAGTTTCCGAGACAGAGCGAAATGCACTTAAGGCGTTTTTCTCTGAATTTGTTGATATTAGAGATTCTTGCAATTTGGATGAAAATGAACTTTCCAAGCTCAGAGAGCAGTATAGCATTCAAGGTATTTGCACAAAGAATCCCAGTATCACCATTCCAGGCCATAGCTTTTGCTTTACAGGTGCATCTACTAGGGCCTCGCGGGTAGAGATTGCCCATGAGATTTCTGTGCGAGGTGGAGTGTTTACTCCATCTGTGGGGAAGAAAACAGAATACTTAATTGTTGGATCAGAGGGGAATCCGTGTTGGGCATATTCTTGCTATGGCAGGAAAGTAGAGAAAGCCGTTGCGCTACGAAAATCTGGTAACAATATTGCCATCGTCAATGAACTGGATTTTTGGGAAACACTCGACAACACGGACAGCATGGAGGTAGTTTGAAGTGAGTAACCAAATCGCCCTGGACGGTTTTGAGGCGCCACATGCCAAAGAGCAGGCCGCCTACGATGAAATACTCCCCCAACTTCGGGCTGCGGCCAGCAGCACCGGCGCCAATGCGAATGATTTGACCATCAAGCATGGGAAAAAATATTCCTCTGTTTGGTTTGGTTCGCTCCTGGCGTTCCGCCTTTGCCTCCGTAAAAGCCGGTACATAGAGGTTCCTATGGAATCAAGGGACCTTGTGGCGGGGATAGTTCCATCTGGCGAACAAAAGAAGATGTCCAGCGGGTTCTGGAGAGTAAAGCTGGGCGGCGATGCCATTGAAAACCATGCCGACGTATTAGCGAAGGTAGTGATAGCCACTATTGACCGGATGCCAAAGGAATGGGATTGCTGCTCCCGTTATCTGGAATGCAGCGATGCCAAACATTGTGTACATCCAGATCCGGCTTTTGCCCTTGGCTGTGGGTATCGCAAGATATTGAACAGCGGCAAAATATACTACGGCGAAAACAGGAATATTGATTGAGGTCAGAGTAAACCCGCAAAAAAGCAGCTGCCCCGCTGGGACGGCCTTGACAAAAGCATATGAGGCGATTATAATAAAGCATAGAAGGGCGCTGCCGGAACGGGTCAGCCCCCCGCTAATACGTTGAAGTGATCGCCGTACTTGCTAGGGTGCCGGCGGTCACTTCTTTTTGTATACCTGAATAAACAGGCTGCAAATACCGATGATGACCAAACAAAGCTGTAACACTTCGGATGTACTCATGGGCAGCCCCCCTTTCCGGGGGCAAGAAGCTGCCCCCTGATGGAAGGGGGCCGACCGCTGCTTCCGGCAGCGCTTAACGACAATATACCACATTGTATCACAAAAATCAACCGTGAACTCCACAGCTGCCTTGCTGAATATCAGAACACTTGCGCCATTCTGAAAGGAGAGACCAGAGTCATGACCTGCGTCCGCTGCTACCGTGAGCTGCCGGAGGGCGCCACATTCTGCCCTTACTGCGGGAAGCGGCAGGCCCAGGCTCCGGCAGCACCGGCGAGGAAGCGCCCCGCCAGGGCCAAGGGCACCGGCAGCGCCTATAAACTCTCCGGCAACCGGCGCAAGCCGTGGGCGGCCGCGAGGAGCGGCCAGTTCATCGGCACCTACGCCACCAAGAGCGAGGCCCTGCTGGCCCTGGACAGGGTGGCCGGCAGGGAGCTGGGGGACTGCTACAGCTACACCCTGGAGCAGGTCTATGACAGCTGGCGGGCCGAACACTTTCCAACCCTGACGGACAAGGGGAGAGAGATGTACCGCCTGGCCTGGAAGTGCATGGAGCCGCTGAAAGCCCGGAAAATGCGGGAACTGCGCACCGCCCACTACCAGGGCATCATCAACGCCATGGAGGATGAGGGGTTGTCGGCCAGCTCCGCCCACAAGGTGAAGCAGCTGGCCAGTCAGCTGAGCAAGTGGGCCATGCGGGAGGATATCATCACCACCAACTATGCACAGTTCATCCGCATCCAGGCCGATGACCCGGCCCCGCGGGAGGTCTTCAGCGATGAGGAGATTGCCCTGCTGCGGGAGCACCAGGACAAGGGCGCGGTGAAGCTGATTCTGCTGCTGATTTACACCGGCCTCCGTATCGGGGAGCTGTTCTCTCTGCGCCGGGAGGACGTCTATCTGAAGGAGGGCTATTTGGTGGGCGGCAGTAAGACCCAGGCGGGGAAACACCGGACTGTGCCCATCCTCCCGGAGGCGCTGCCGTACCTTCGGTACTTCTACTATGGCGGGCAGGGGAAACTGCTCATCTCGGGCTATAAGGGCAACCGTAGCCCCAACAATTTCCGTAAGCGCGATTTTGAGACCGCTCTGGAGGAGCTGGGGATTACGGGCAAAACGCCCCACTGTACCCGGCACACGTTCGCCAGCTTGGCCGTCCGGGCCGGCGTACAGCCGGAGGCGCTGCGCACCATCATCGGACATGCCAACTACAGCACCACCGTGGAGATATACACTCACACAAATCTGGACATGCTGAAGGAGGAACTGGGGAAAATATCTGGACTGACCCAAAAACAGAAGAAAGAGAAATAAACTAACAAACAGCTAACAAATGGATTCTGCCTCAGAAGAAAGAAAAATCCCTAAAGCTTTGTGGCTCTAGGGATTTTGGTGGTGGACATGACCCATCAGTAAACGAACACCTCACGGGAAAAAATCGGGGGATTCCCCCTTTTCGCTTTTTCCCGCTTCACCGAGCAGGC
>CANRHK010000154.1 GCA_947630395.1 uncultured Oscillospiraceae bacterium | reverse complement strand
GCGGCGTCTGCCGCCCCTGTCCGCTGAAAAAGAGGGCGCAAAAAGATGACCTGTCCCCCTTGACAAATACCCCTGGGAGTATATATGATAATGTGGCCTGCGGGCGGTCAGACGGCCGTCCCCCACGCCCATCTCACAGGAAAGACGGTCCTTTGTCCCCGTGCCGCCCATGCGGCGCGCCGCACGGACATCGGCCGGAACGGTCCACCCACATGGTCTTTTCAAGCGCCGGCTTCCTTGTATACTTCCTCCCCATCCTGCTGGCTGTCTACTTCGCCGTGAGGCGAAGCCTCCGCAACGCGGTCCTGCTGGCCGCCAGCCTTCTGTTCTATGGCTGGGGCGGGCCGCGGTATCTCCTGCTTCTGGTGATCAGCATCGCGGTGGACTACCTCTGCGGCCTGCTGGCAGGCCTGGGCCGGAGCGGCAGGGCCCGCCGTCTGGGGGTTGTCCTGGCCACGGCGGTGGGCATCGGCCTCCTGGGCTGGTTCAAATACGCCGGTTTTGCCGCCCGGCAGCTGGTGCTGCTGGGTGTTCCTGTTCCCATCCCGGCGATCGCTCTGCCCATCGGCATCTCCTTCTACACCTTCCAGGGCCTCTCCTATGTCATCGACGTCTACCGGGACCCGCGGCTGGTCCAGCGCGACCCCCTCCAGGTGGCGCTCTACATTTCCCTCTTCCCCCAGCTGGTGGCCGGGCCCATCGTCCGGTACGCCGCGGTGGCGGAGGAGCTGCGGTCCCGCCGGGAGACCCTGACGGGTTTCTCCTCCGGCGCCATGCGGTTCTGCTTCGGCCTGGGCAAGAAGATGCTCCTGGCCAACGCCCTGGGCCAGGTGGCCGACGCGGCCTTCTCCCACGGCGCCGGGGAGATCGACCTGGTGCTGGCCTGGGTGGGGATCGCGGCCTACACGGGGCAGATCTATTTTGACTTCTCCGCCTACTCCGACATGGCCATCGGCCTGGGGCGGATCTTCGGCTTCTCCTTCCCGGAGAACTTCGACTACCCCTATATCGCGAGGTCCGTGACCGAATTCTGGCGGCGCTGGCACATCTCCCTGTCCAGTTGGTTCCGCGACTATGTATACATCCCCCTGGGCGGCAGCCGCTGCTCCAGGGGGCGGCATCTGCGCAACATCCTCGCCGTCTGGCTCCTGACCGGCCTCTGGCACGGGGCCAACTGGACCTTCATCGCCTGGGGCGGGTGGTTCGCCGTCCTGCTGGTGGGGGAGAAGTTCCTCTGGGGCGGATATCTGGAGCGTCTCCCCGGTTTCCTCCGCCACGCCCTGACGCTGTTGGCCGTGGCGGTGAGCTGGGTACTCTTCCGTTCGGACAGCCTGGGATACGCTTTCTCCTACCTGGGCGCCCTCTTCGGCGCCAACGGCATCCGGCCCGCCGAGGGCGTGTACTACCTGCTGGAGTACCTGCCAGAGTTCGCGGTGGGGATTGTGGCCGCCATGCCGGTCAAGGACGCCGCGCGGCGCTTCTTGGAGCAGCGGAGCGGTCGGTCCTCACTGTCCCGTCTGGCGCTGCAATACAGCCCGGTGTTGGCCTCCATGGCGGTGCTGGTCCTCTCCTACATGGAGCTGGCCTCCGGCAGCTTCAACCCCTTCATCTATTTCCAGTTCTGAGGAGGCGGACGAGATGAAACGAGATCATCCCAGCATCTGCATGGCCGTCCTCTTCTGCACGTTCCTGGCGGTCCTGTTCCTGGGCGGTCTCCTCCGCGGCGGGGAGATATACTCCTACTTCGAGAACCGTATGCTGGCCGGGAAGCCGGCGATCTCGGCGGAGGGCGTCCTCTCGGGGGACTACTTCCAGGAGATGGACAGCTATCTGGCCGACCACGCGCCCGGGCGGAACACGCTGATGAAGCTGCGGACCTGCATCGACCTGGAGCTCCTGCGCCGGCCGGTGGTCAACGACGTGGTGGTGGGCGACGACCTGCTGCTGCCGTATATCTCCTACGACAGGTTTGATCTGGACCGGATCGGCGATGACACCGCGGCGCTTACGGAGAACCTGGCCGCCGTCCGGGACGTGGTGGAGGCCTGCGGCGGCGCCTTCTACTACGTGGCCGTCCCCTGCCAGTACGCCTACTTCTCCGAGGAGTACCCCTGGTATCTGAACAATGCCGCCGACTACACCCGGCAGAGCCGGGAGGCCCTGGCCCAGTCCCTGGTGGACGCGGGCGTGGGCTATATCGACATCGGGAAGGTGTTTGAGGACATGGGCAGCCCGCCGGAGCTGGGCTCCCGGGTGGACAACCACTACCCCCTGCCCGGCGCATACCAGGTCTATCGGACTGTGCTGGAGCGGGCCGTCCGGGAGGCCGGGCTGGACGTGGAGATCGTGGGGGAGGACGCGCTGAAGCCCAACGTCCTGCCCAATCGATACCTGGGCTCTAGGAACCGGAAGCTCTTCGGCCTCTGGGACGGCGGCGAGTCCCTGCTCTGGTACACCCTCCCGGACATCCCCTTCACCCGGCGGGACAACGGCCAGGACAGCCAGTCCTACATCTACGCCATGCCCCAGTCCCCGCAGGACGACGTGCGCTACGACTTTTTCATGGGCGGTGACATCGCCGAGACGGAGATCGACACCGGCCGGGACGGGCTGCCCAGCGTCCTCATCTACGGCGACAGCTTCACCAACGCCGTCGAGTGCCTGCTGTGGACGAGCTTCGACGAGATGCGATCCCTGGACATGCGCCACTATACGGAAAGGACTCTGGGGGAGTACATCCGGGACTACCGGCCGGAGCTGGTGATCTGCGTCCGGGACTATGAGGCGCTGCTGAGCACATCGGGCAACGGGTGCGGCCCGGATTGAGGGCCCGTCCACACGCCTGCCCTTACACGGCGGCTTTGAGGGATCGAAGCCGCCGCCTTTTTTATGCGTGGCCGCAGTAGGGGAAATTTTTTTGATCTTCCCCCTTGACAAATACCCCTCTGGGGTATATAGTGAGGATGTCAGGGGGATACCCCCGGGAGGTATTTCTATGGAACACTGTCAAAGCTGCCCCCACTGCTCCAAAACCCGGGTGCGGACGGAGGAGGAATTGAAGCGCCTCTCCAACCGCCTCAGCCGCATCGAGGGCCAGGTCCGGGGCCTCCGGGAGATGCTGCAAAAGGACGTGTACTGCACGGACATTCTGGTCCAGGTGTCGGCGGTGAACGCGGCTCTGAACAGCTTCAGCCGGGAACTGCTCACCGAGCATCTCAGAACCTGCGTGGCGGACAATCTCCGCCAGGGCAACGACGAGGTCATCGACGAGCTGGTCAATACCTTACAGAAATTGATGAAGTAGGAATCAGGTGGTTTTCCCATGAAACAGACATTCAACGTGACGGGCATGACCTGCTCGGCCTGCTCCGCCCACGTGGAGAAGGCGGTGGGTAAGGTGGCGGGCGTGTCCTCCGTGGCGGTGAGCCTTCTCACCAACTCCATGCAGGTGGTCTACGACGAGAGCGCCGTCACGCCGGATACCATTATCAAGGCCGTGGTGGACTCCGGATACGGCGCGTCCCTCCCCCAGAGGGCCGGGGCCAAGCAGGCCGCCGCCCCCAAGGAGGACGTGATGGCGGAGGAGCTGAAAACCATGAAGCGGCGGATTGTCACGTCCTTCCTCTTCATGATTCCCCTCTTTTACATTTCCATGGGCCACATGATGGGCTGGCCCCTGCCGACGGCGCTGCTAGGCCACGAGAACATGCTGACCTTCGCCCTGGTGCAGCTGCTGCTCCTGCTGCCCATCATGTACGTCAACGACAAATATTATAAGGTGGGCTTCAAGACCCTCTGGCGCCGCTCCCCCAACATGGACTCGCTGATTGCCTTGGGCTCCACCGCCGCCTTCGTGTACAGCATCTATGTCATGTTCCAGCTCTCCTACGGCATCGGCCACATGGACATGGACCGCGTGGAGCAGTTCCACATGAGCCTGTACTTCGAGTCCGCGGGTATGATTCTCACCCTCATTACCCTGGGAAAGTTCCTGGAGGCCCGCAGCAAGGGCAAGACCAGCGAGGCCATTACCCGCCTCATGGACCTGGCCCCCAAGACCGCCAGTGTCCTCCGTGGCGGCACGGAGGTGGAGATTCCCGTGGAGGATGTCCAGGTAGGTGATCGGATTGTGGTGCGCCCCGGCGGCTCCATCCCCGTGGACGGCCGCATTGTGGAGGGCGCCTCCGCCGTGGACGAGAGCGCCCTGACGGGCGAGAGCCTGCCCGTGGACAAAACCGTGGGGGACAAGGTCTCCGCCGCCACCATCAACAAGTCCGGCTCCTTCGTCTTCGAGGCCACCCGGGTGGGCGAAGACACCACCCTAGCCCAGATGATTCGGTTGGTGGAGGAGGCGTCCTCCTCCAAGGCCCCCATCGCCAAGCTGGCGGACAAGGTCGCGGGGGTGTTCGTCCCCGTGGTCATTGGTATCGCCCTGGTGACGGCGGCGGTGTGGCTGGTTATCACCGGGTCCGTGGAGCGGGCCCTGACCTCCGGCGTGGCGGTGCTGGTCATCTCCTGTCCCTGCGCGCTGGGCCTGGCCACCCCGGTGGCCATCATGGTGGGCACCGGCAAGGGCGCGGAGAACGGCATCCTGGTCAAATCCGCCGAGGCTTTGGAGACCCTGCACAGCATCGACACGGTGGTGCTGGACAAAACCGGCACCGTCACCCAGGGCAAGCCCATGGTGACGGATATCTACGGCCTGAACGGCGTGACGGTGAATGAGCTTCTGTGCGTGGCCGCCTCCCTGGAGGCCCCATCGGAGCACCCCCTGGGCGCGGCGGTCGTCGAGGAAGCCCAGCGCCGGAGCATCCCCCTGTGCCCGGTAGAGGCCTTTGAGGCCGTCCACGGCAAGGGCGTCCGGGGGGCCATCCAGGGCGCGGGGTATGTGGCGGGCAACGCCGCCATGCTGTCCGACGCCGGGGTGGACCTGGGCAATAGCGCCCAGATTGCCGACAAGCTGGCCGGGGAGGGCAAGACGCCCCTGTTCTTCGCCCAGGACGGCAGTCTTATCGGCGTGGTGGCCGTGGCCGACACGGTGAAGCCCACCAGCGCCGCCGCCATCGCGGCTTTCCGGGCCCTGGGCATCGACGTGGTGATGCTCACCGGCGACAACCGCCGCACGGCGGATGCCATCGGCCGGCAGCTGGGCGTGACGGAGGTCATGGCCGAGGTCCTGCCCCAGGACAAGGAGCGGAAAATCGCGGACCTCCAGGCCAGAGGCAAAAAGGTGGCCATGGTGGGCGACGGCATCAACGATGCCCCGGCCCTGGCCCGGGCGGACGTGGGTCTCGCCATCGGCGCGGGCACCGATGTGGCCATCGAGAGCGCGGATATTGTGCTGATGAAGTCTGACCTGATGGACGCCGCCGCCGCCGTGGAGCTGAGCCGTGCCACCATCCGCAACATCAAGCAGAATTTGTTCTGGGCTTTCTTCTACAACACCATCTGCATCCCCATGGCGGCTGGGGTGTTCTACCCCCTGCTGCACATCCAGCTGGACCCCATGTTCGCCGCCGCGGCCATGAGCTTAAGCTCTGTCAGCGTGGTGACCAACGCCCTGCGGCTGCGGTTCTTCAAGAGCAAGTTCCGCGTCCTGTCCACTGTCCATCCGGCGGCTCCCACCGAGAGCGCGCCGCAAGATATGGAACCACCCGCACCTGTCCCTGAACAATCCCAACCTATTGAACAGACACAAGGAGGAAACGAAACCATGAAGACCATGAAGATTGACGGCATGATGTGCATGCACTGCGCGGGCCGCGTGGAGAAGGCTCTGAACGACATCCCCGGCGTCAGCGCCAAGGTGGACCTGGCCGCCGGCACCGCCGCCGTTACCGGCGAGGCGTCTGACGAGGCTCTCACCAAGGCCGTCACCGACGCGGGCTACACCGTCGTCAGCATCACGTAAGCAGGCCGGTCCAAACGAGGGCGGCGGGCCTCCATTTCGGAGGCCCGCCGCCCTCGTTTTCTTCCCAGGGTCAATCAACGAGTTAACAAACTGTGAACATAAAACTTTCATACTATTCTCCAATAAAAAGTAGCGAAGTAGA
>CANRHK010000153.1 GCA_947630395.1 uncultured Oscillospiraceae bacterium | reverse complement strand
ACGCTCACCGCCTCCACGCCGGTGATGTAGGGGTTGACCGACAGGGCCTCCCGGACGTAGCGCACCGCCTCGCTCTGCTGCACGTCGCTGGTGTAGGCCCTGCCGGTGAGTTCCCGGATACCCAGGCCGTAGTCCCGCGTCCACACGTCCCGCAGCCCCTTCTCCGCGTGGAGGGTGTTCCACGCCCACACCAGCACGGCGCTGGCCCCGGTGACATACACCGGCTCCCCGCCCCGCCAGATGGGCACGTTATGTTTGAAATCCCAGGCCGCCTCCCGGAACAGCGGCATCCGCACGCCGGTGTCGCCGGGCACGTCCGGCAGGTCAATCAGCGGAAACAGCGCCATAGGACACCACCTTCATCACAAGATAATAAATTTGCTTGTCCTGGCTGGGGATCAGCAGCACCAGGTCGCCGGCTTTCAGACGGTAGGGCACCTTGTATTTGGCTTTTGTGTGGTGGATGAAGCCTTCGAATCTATCCACCTTAAATTGGCTGTGGCTCCCAAATTCGCAGGAAGCAAAGCCATAGATGGTGCCCTCCATCGTGGGAAACTCCCCTTCGGGCAGGAGCAGATCCGCCTCCTCCTCGAAGTTCACCCGCAGCATGTCGTTGATCATGACGTCCTCCTCATCCAGCTCCTGGCCGTCCGCCTGGATACGGATGGAGGTCTCCGAGATGGACAGGACGGTGCCCAGGCAGAAGTACATGGGCTGGAGGCCCTCCGCCTCGCCGCGTATGGTGCCCAGCAGGCCAAGATAGGGGTCCCGCCCGCTCTCACTGCTCATGTCAGTTCACCTCCCGCGTTGGTCTTCTGCATCACGTTCCTGCAATTGAGAGTCAGCTTACAGGTGTAGACGCTCCTTTTCCACGTGTGCTGGTCCGCGTCAATCCAGAACACGCCGCTGAGCCCGGTGACGTCCTCCTCCACCACCACGGTCTCCCCGGTGATGAGCCGCCGGTCCCCCAGCACCTCCACAGTGACGGACCGGTCGAAGCCGCTGTCCTCCAGCAGGGCCCGGGCCTGGGCGTCGCCGTCCTCCCCCTCCCGCTGGGTGATGTGCTTCTGGAGGGTGCCGTACAGGGCGATGGCGCCGCTGTCCTCCACCGTCCGCAGCAGGGCGCCATCCTTGCTGTAGATGGCCACGGAGTTGACCATGGAGGTGATGCTCTCCGCGGTGGTGGCGCTGGACAGGTTGGACCGGGGCAGCAGATTGACGCTGCCGCGGCTCTGCTCCTTCACCTTCACCAGCAGGCCCTCCGGCGTCATACGGATGGCGTACCGCTCTCCGGTCTGCTCCGAGGCCAGGGAGTAGGCGGTGGAGACAATCTTGTCCAGGCTGACGGCGGAGAACTTCCGGCTGAGCTGCACCCCGGTCCTGGCCAGGGAGGACACGGGAATGCCCTTCCCCGCGCAGACGGAGGCCACCATCTGCTCCGCCGTCATTCTCCTGAATTTATAGGTGCCGTCATTGCCCTTGAGGTATAATCCCCTGTCGTAGCAGGTGATGGAGAGGGTGCTGCTCTCACTTCCCAGGCTGCGCTTGACCACGTAGCCGGCGAACAGCTGGCCCTCCTCATCCCCCAGGGCGATACCGTCCCCCACCGCAGGCACCGGCAGGTCCCGGTTTTCGTCGTGGAAGATGGTGGCGGTCAGCTGCCGTGTGATAGCGGACTTGTCCCCGCTCCACCGCACCGACTGCGCCAGCTGGGTGATATCCTTGGTGCCGCCGCTGTTGGACATATAGAGATACACGGCCTACCCTCCCAACAGTTCCTCCGCCGGCGGGATGGTGAGGGTGTCTCCGGCGTGGATGAGGTGTGGATTGGGGATATTGTTGTACTTGGCCAGGGCGTTGTAGTATTTGGAGCTGCTGTTGCCGTAGTACCGCCGGCAGATGACCGACAGGCAGTCCCCGGCCACAATGGTGTACTGCTGCCCGCCGCCGCTGCCGCCGGCGCCCTGGGCCTGGCCGCTGTTCTGGGTGCCGCCGGCGCCGGTGGAGGTATCCAGGTTGGACACGGTCACCGCCGCCAGGTCCACCCACTCCCGCAGGGAGATGGTGGCGTACACGTCGCCGGTGCCGTCCTGTTCGGTGTAGTCGATGGACTCCACCAGTGCCTGGGCGTTGACGTCCGTTCCGGAGACGATGAAGCGCACTACCTCACCCTCCGTTGCCAGCGTAGAGAAGATATCCACATAGTAGTAGGGGTCCGCCGCCGCCCCGGGGGCCAGCCAGGGGTAGGCGCTGGCCGGAAACATGCACTCGATTTTCCCGGCGTACCGGGTGGGCTTGCCCGCCATGGTCACATCCCCCACCTCGGAGATGTTCACAATCTCGATGCTCTTTCCGGCGCCCCAGGTGTAGCTCTTGGGGGTCACCGGCAGCGTGACCTGCCCCCACCGCTGGGTGAGGAAATGGAAATAGCGCTCCACCGTCTCACCCCGCTCTCCGGGCCAGCTGGAGCTTCTCCGACAGGATGGAGGCAATCTGGTCCGCCATGTCCTCCGCCGTGCCCTGGAAGTTGTTCCCGGTGATGGTGATGTGGATGCCGCCGGGGGCGTCCCCCTGGTCCTCCGCCCTGGCCTCCCGGGCCGTCAGCACCCGCTCCCCCTCGTGGAGCAGGGCCGGGTAGTTGTCATAGGGCACCCGGTCCAGGCCGGAGGCAAATCCCGGCGCACTTGATTTCCCGCCGAGAATGCTCTTCCATGTGCTTTCCGCCATGGACAGGCCCCGCTGGACGGGGTCGCTTCCAAGGGCTACAGCCCCCATTCCCTTGCTGGCCTCCTGGCTTTCCTCAAAGGAATAAAAAGCGGATTCCAGGCCGGCTGTGTTCTCCCGGATCGCCGCCAGATGGTCAATCTCCGCGTCCTTCTTGGCCTGCATGATGCCCGAGGAGTCGTAGTAGGCCTGGGCAGTCTCCTGGGTCAGCTCATAGAATTCCTGGAGCGTCAGACCTGCTTCCTGATCGCCGTTCTGATATTTCTCTAGTTCGGTTACATATGCGTCATGAATGCCGTTCAGCTTCTCCTGCTCTTCCGGCTTGAACAAATCGCTCTGGGTGCCGTAGAACAGGGTGCTCAGCGCCTCCCGCTGGTACTGCTCAGAGAGGTTCTCCAGGTACGCCTGGTTCTTGCCAATGAGGGTGTTCATCTCCTTCATGGCATCCCCCAGCGGGCCGCCCAGCGCGGCAATCTCCTCATTGATACCGATACCGCGCAGCTGGTTGTAACTTTCACCGCCAGCGGCGTCAATATCCTCCTGGAGGGATCTCCTGCATCAGTGCTCCACCTCCCGCCAGATCTCATATTCGTTCTTCCACGGGTCCAGCTTGTGGGCGATGCGGATGGGCCACTCCGCGCCGCCGATGAACACAGACTTCCCCGGCGTCAGGCCGATGGCCTTGGGCGTCACCAGAATGTGGATGTACTCGTTGGCGTTGTACACCTCCGGCGGCCCCGGCTGCTCGAAGCGGACATACTTCTCCGTGATGACGCCCGGAAAGGTGATCCCCGTCTCCGGATAGGTCGCCTCGGTGGTCTCCACCAGAGCCGCCTCCACCGCCAGGTGGCCGGCGTCCACCGGCAGAACGGCGGTGATAAAGCAGTGGCGCCCCCGGTACCGCAGGGCGTGGCCCAGGGTGAGCTTCTGGCGGCGGAGGAGGAAGGTCACCCCCGCCGCCCCGATGCCGTGTGTGGAAAAGTTGTTCCGCCGGGTGGTCGGCGTGGCCTGGGCCCAGACTGTGCGGACCGAATACCAGAAATACCGGGTTCCGGGCCCAAGTTCCCCCACATGCTGCGTCCGGGCTTCCCTCAACTCCAGCACTTCCACCCGCGTCATCATGGACGCGGCCTTTGCCTCAGCCACCGGCATCATCCTCCCCTGCGTATCGCAACTGTAGGGCGAAGCTGTTCAGCATCTGCCGGGTCGCCTCGTCCAAAGCTGGCTCTCCGGTGCCCCTAGCGTCGTAGAACCGGGCCGCCAGGGCGCAAAGGGCCATGTCGTATTGGGCGTTGTTCCGGTAGTCCGGAATACCCGCCCCTCTGGCCCAGCTGCGCGCGGCGGAGAGGCAGTCCAGCAGCACCGCGTCCTCCGCCTCATCCGGCGGCAGATCGTTCAGGAAGGCCCGCAGCAGTTCCACTGTCACCGCCATGGCGCACCCTCCTTACTCCCCGCGCTGTACGCCGGAGAAATCCACCGTCATGATGACCTTGCCGCCCATCTTGACGGTCAAGGTGTCCCCGGACAGATTCTCCAGCCGCTGGATCAGGAGCAGGTCCTGGCCCACCTTGACGGTCCGGCCCCCAGACTTCCGCCCCTCGAGGGTGATTTTCTGCCCGGCGCACGCCGCCGGCAGCTGGGTGGGGACAAAGTGGCCGGTGTTGTCCGTCTTGCTGTACTCCATCCAGGGCTCGGACACGTTCTTGACCGTTCCGGACGCCGTCACGGTGGTCCCGGCGATGGAGAACCGGAAGTCCTCGGAGATAAGGTCCGAGACCTTCTTGGTCCCGAGACCGGGAATGGCCTGGGTTTGACCGGGGACCTTCACTCCCCCAGGCCCCATCAAGGGTTTACCTTAGCCAGGCGGAAGGCGCTGGCGAGGCGGACCTGCTGGTCGCCCCAGGCGGTGAGGACGAAGTAGTGCTCGCCCTTCTTCACGTCCTTGTCGGTGTCATAGATGGCCCCGATGTCGTAGTTGATGCCGTAGTAGGAGAAGTCGCCCACCACCGGCTCGGCGGCCTTGTCGCAGAACACCACGGGATGCCCCAGGATGGAGGCAGGCTTGGAGCCGAAGAGGGCCTCGCTGCTGTTGGTCAGCTCCTTGATCATGCCGTAATAGGCGTCCTTCTTCATGACGACACTGGCATTCTCGGAGAAGTCGTCCGCCAGGTCCGCCAGGGCGGCCACAATGGCGTCGTACAGGGTGGCGCCCTCCATCTCCTTAATGCCGCTGACGGTGGAGTAGAAGCTCATGTGCTTGTGGCCCTCGTCGCTGTCGGCGTTCTCCTTGTCCTGGAAAGCGAAGTGCTTCTCCCGCTTGGCCAGGGCGGAGCGAAGGGCATTCTCCACGGCGGTCACCACATCCAGGTCGGTGCCGTGGAGCACCGTCTCCTTGATGGTGGCGGACACCTTGGCCTTGATGTGGCCGTAGACCACCGTGTCGCCCTTCATCTCGATCTCGTTGGCGGTCTGCTTGTCGGTCACGTCCGCCAGGTCCGCGTCCTCGATGGTGAAGCCCAGCCGGGCCTCCTCATAGCCGGTGATGTTGGTGATATGGCAGATGCTCCGCAGGGGGTTGTTTTCCACGGGCTCCAGGATGAGCTCGTTGGAGAGGTTAGTGGGCAGGAAGGCGTCCCCCTTGCCCAGATCGGCATCGCCGCCGGGAATGGCGCCCAAACCCTCATAGGCCTTGCGCACGTCGCCGCCGGAGATAACCGCCCGGTAGAAATCCGCCTTGGCCTTCAGCCTGGCGGCCTTCTCGTCCAGCACGCCGGTGGGGCCGTGCTGCTTCTGGAGACTGGCCCGCTGGGCGGCCTCCATGCCGTCGTGCTCCTTCTTCAGCAGGTCGAAGCGCTTGACCAGCTCGTCCCGGTGGGCGGTCTTCTCCTCGATTTCCTTCATGGGGGTGTTGGGGTCCGCGGCCTTCTCACTGATCCACTGGGCATCCTCCTGGATGGCAGCGGAGATGGTCGCCATCCTCTCTTTCAGCTCAAACAGGGTGATTTTGGGCATTTTTCATTCTCCTTTGCATAAAATTCAATAATTTTTAAGGAACTTCTCGTTTTCCTCCAGAATTTCAGTCCGCTTCCGACGGTCTTCTGCATCTGTCAGGGCTGTCTGGAGGCGCTTCACCAAGGCCATAGCCATGTCCTTGTGTCCGGCCATATCTGTCTTTGCGATGGTATCCACCGCCTTTTCCAAGGCGATATCGTCTGTTCCTCCGTGGCCCGGCCTGTCTCCGTCTTGAGCTCTATGTACAGGCCGTGGTACTTTCCTCTGGCCACCGGCAGGCACAGGTCCGGCACCCCGGCACGGACGCCCATCAGCTTCAGCATTCTCCCCTGCTGGGCGGTGCAGAACCGCTCGTTGGGAAT
>CANRHK010000152.1 GCA_947630395.1 uncultured Oscillospiraceae bacterium | reverse complement strand
AACCCTTGAGCGCGCTTTTGGGTACTTTTCCCGCGGGGGAAAGGTCCCCCAGGGTGCCGGTAGGCACCGGAAAAAGAACAAGCCCAACGAGGGGCCGGAGGCCCCTCCCCCACCGAGGTAGCAAGCCATGTCGTTAACAGTCATCCTCCCCAAAAACGAATACAGCGAAAAACTGAAAGAAATACTATCCCCCCTGCTGCCGGCAGGCAGCACTCTCCTGGACCCGGTGGAGGGCCTCACCGGCCTGGAGGGTCAAAAACTTCTCTTCGCCGTAGCCCTGGACGAGTCCGGGTGCAGCCTGGACTACTACCGGATGCTCTCGGCCCTCCGCCGCCCCGGCGGCGGCCTCCTGTCCGGCTGCACCGGCGCGGCCATTGTCACCGGCGTGGGCGAGCTCTACACCAAGGACGTTGCCAGAGACCTGGTCCTGGCGGCCAACTTCGCCGGCTGCGCCTTCATCGGCCGCCCCCTGGTGGAGGCCACCGGCTCCCTCCGGAACTTCCGTGTCCAGGCCCAGATTCACGGCACCGACGAGCGCCACGCCTTCCAGCTGGCCATGGAGGAGCTGATTGCCCGCCTGCTCTACTGGCCCGCGCCGCCCAAGGTGCAAAAGCTCCTGGCCCTCCACGCCTCGGTGCGCTCCACCAGCAACACCCTGGCCCTGTGGGAGCTGGTGAAAGCGGGCCTTTCCCGGGAAATAGAAGTCCGGGAGCTGTGCCTCCGTAACAACACCGTGGCGGACTGCAACGGCTGCGCCTACACCACCTGCCTCCACTTCGGCGAGCAGGGAGGCTGCTTCTACGGCGGACCCATGGTGGAGGAGGTGTTCCCCGCTGTCCGGGACTGCGACGCCCTGGTCATGCTCTGCGCCAACTATAACGACGCCCTGGCCGCCAATCTCACCGCTTTCGTCAACCGCCTGACGGCCCTCTTCCGCCAGGGCCGCTTCTACGACAAGCGGCTCTACGGCCTGGTGGTCTCCGGCTACTCCGGCGGCGACCTCCTGGCCCGGCAGCTGATTTCCTCCCTGAACATGAACAAGAGCTTCTACCTGCCCGCCCACTTCTGCATGCTGGAGACCGCCAACGAGAAGGGCAGTCTGGTAAAGCTGCCCGGCATCGCCCAGCGGGCCGCGGCCTTCGGCCGCTCCATCGGCGCGTAGGTCCTCACTGGGCCCGGAGCTCCTCCAGATACTTCTCCATCCGCTCATAGTCCCGGTCCATGGACTCCCGCTCCTGGGCCGGGTTTTTCTGCGTTCCGGGACTTTTCTTGCCCCCATAGCCCTTTTTCTCCTCCCGCTCCTGCCACAGCACCAGCTTCTGCCGCCAGGAGCGCACCGGCCGGCCCTCCCTGTCCCGCCAACCGGCGGCGTCGTAGTAGTCAAAGAAGGCCCTCGCCAGCTCCCCGCACCCACGGCGGCGGGCCTCCCGTAAAACCGTCTCATAGTCCGGCCGCTCATAGGCGGGCGGGGCCGGGCTCTCGCCCTCCCCCTCCGCCTCCCTCTCAACATCACGCTCTGTCTCATTCTCATTCTCTGCCTCATTCTCCCCCTTGTTGGCGGACTCTTTCGCCTGTCTTCCCGGCATTTTCTCCCCGTCTTCCCTGTCTGTCCCCCGGCTCCGCCTCTCCGCCATACCCCCGGAGGCCTTGCGGCGCGCGGAGTCCAGCACCGGACGGATCAGCACAAAGGCGGTGGCCGCTGTTCCGGTCAGCTCCGGCTCCACACCGTCCAGAGCGTAGGCAATGATGGCCTCATAGGCCGCCAGCCGCGCCCGCGCGGGTAAATGCTTCAGCGCCTCATAGAAGGAGCGGTAAAAAGTAAACTGTCCTCTCATCATAGTGGTCTCTCCCTTTCTCTGTTCAGCCCCCGAAAAGGAGCTTCTGCCCATGGCTGGAAAGAGTGGAAAAGTTGCACATGTCCATACAACCTTTTTTGAAAAAATTTTTACGCCAAATATTGGAATACCCTCTTGCAAAATTTATCCATATGTTGTATTTTATAGTTTGGTAGAAAATAGAAATTTTGACGGGAGGCGATTCCATGAGACTATATGATTTGGCAAGCAAGTATCATACCGGCGCCGGTCTGGGCTGGTCTGAAGCGATGTTTCGCGCATGCGATGAATACTATGGACTCCATCTGACGGAAGAGACCCGTAAAATGTTTTCTATTATGGGTACCGGCATGCAGACCGAGCAGTCCTGCTGCGGCCTGCTCACCGTGGCGGTGGGCATTATCGGCCTGATGACCGCCCAGAGGGGCCAGACAGACGCCGGGAATCTGGTGGGCTACCGGCTGGTGTGTGAGCTGACGGAGGCCGTGATGGGCCGCTTCGGCACCCTGACCTGCGGTGAGGTCCAGCGGCTGGAGCTGGCTGACGGCAGCTTCCCCTGCCGCGCGGTGGCGGAGGCGGTGGCCGATAAGCTGGAGGAGCTGCTGCCGCCAGGGAGTATCGACACCCGGCGTTTGACCGAGATTGCCTGGGCGGGTAATTGAGCGAAAGTACATAAAGTACGCGGCGAGGCCGGCGGGTGAAAATCCGCCGGCCTCGCCGTTTCTTCTATTTGTCTTCCGGTCCGTACCACAGGAACCGCTCCATATCCACCCTTCCGTCCGGGAGGAAGGTCACGCCCTCCATCTCCAGCAGCAGCCGGTGGGTGTCCTTTCCCAGAGGCTCAAAAGCGCCGCAGAGCTCCCCTCTCCGGTTCAGCACCCGGTGGCAGGGCAGGCCCTCCGGTGCGGCGTGCATGGCGCAGCCCACAATGCGGCTGAGCCGGGGGTTCCCCACCAGGCGGGCAATCTGACCGTAGGTGGTGACCCGGCCATAGGGAATTTTCGCCGTGACGGCGTAGATGCTCCGGTACAGCTCCGACGCCATGGCCGCTCACCTCACAATCCGCCAGGCGCAGTACACCAGCGCCGCCGCCATGGCCGCGTTGGCGGTCTTCTCATGCCGGGAGAGGAAGCGGCTCAGCGCCGCGCCCCCCGCCAGCCACACTAGGGTGCAGCCGTTGGCCAGCACCGCCAGCAGCAGCGTCATGGCCGTCAGCGCGGGGAGGGCGGTAAAGTGGGGCAGCAGGTAGTTGGAGAGAATACTGACCACCACCAGAATAAACTTGGGGTTGATAAACTGCATGGCAAAGCCGGTGAGAAAATCCCCCCGGCCCGGGTCTTTGCCGTCCACGCCCCGGCGGCGGAGGCACTTCCACGCCTGATAGAGCATGTAGGCCGCGCCTACGGCCTTCATGACGGGCTGGAACACCGGCAGGGCGTCGTAAAGGGTCTTGGTAAAGGCCAGACACAGCAGGACCACCACCACCTGGCCGCAGAGCATCCCCACATTGAGCCAAACGCCCCTCAAGCCCTTCCGCCGCCCGTTCTCCAGGGCCATGAGGGTGTTGGGCCCCGGCGTGGCGAAGGTCACCAAGCAGTAGAGGAGAAAATCACCCACAGGAAACATGGGTCTCAGCTGTCCCAGACGGCGGTGGCGAAGTAGTCCTCCGGGGTCTCGGCCCGGCGGATCAGCGACACGGACCCGTCCTCCCGCAGCAGCAGCTCGGCGGAGCGCAGCTTGCCGTTGTAGTTGTAGCCCATGGAATGGCCGTGGGCGCCGGTGTCGTGGATGACCAGCAGGTCGCCCATGTCGATTCTGGGCAGCATCCGGTCCACGGCGAATTTGTCGTTGTTCTCGCAGAGGGAGCCGGTGACATCGTACTTGTGGTCGCAGGGGGCGTTCTCCTTGCCCATGACGGTGATGTGGTGGTAGGCGCCGTACATGGCGGGGCGCATCAGGTTGGCGGCGCAGGCGTCCACGCCGATGTACTCCTTGTAGATGTGCTTCTCGTGGATGGCCCGGGTGACGAGGCACCCGTAGGGCCCCAGCATGAAGCGGCCCAGCTCCGTGAAGAGCCGCACGTCCCCCATGCCGGCGGGGACCAGGATGGACTCGTACTGCTCCCGCACGCCCTCGCCGATGACGGCGATGTCGTTGGCCGTCTGTTCGGGGCGGTAGGGGATGCCGATGCCGCCGGAGAGGTCGATGTACCCGATATGGCAGCCGGTCTCCTCCTTCAGCTCCACGGCCAGCCGGAAGAGGATGCCCGCCAGGGCGGCGTAATACTCGTTGGAGATGGTGTTGGAGGCCAGGAAGGCATGGATGCCGAAAGTCCTGGCGCCCTTGGCCTTGAGGCGCTGAAAGGCCTCGCCAATCTGGGGCCGGGTCATGCCGTACTTGGCGTCGCCGGGGGTGTCCATGACCTGGAAGCCCTCCTTGCTGGCTCCCAGGGTGAACACCCCGCCGGGGTTGTAGCGGCAGAAGATAGTCTCCGGGATGTGGCCGTCCACCTGCTCCAGGAAGTCCACATGGGTCAGGTCGTCCAAGTTGATCACCGCCCCCAGCCGGTCCGCCAGCCGGTACTCCTCCGCCGTGGTGTCATTGGAGGAGAAGACAATCTCAGGGCCCCGGAAGCCGCAGCGCCCGGCCATCATCAGCTCGGTGCGGCTGGAGCAGTCCACGCCGCAGCCCTCCTCCCGCAGAATCTTCAGAATGGCGGGGGTAGGGGTGGCCTTTACGGCGAAGTACTCCTTGAAGCCGGGGTTCCAGGCGAAAGCGGCGTTCAGACGCCGGGCGTTGGCCCGGATGCCTCTCTCGTCGTAGAGGTGGAAGGGGGTAGGGTATTTGGCCGCGATGGCCTCCAGTTGGTCCTTGGTCACAAAGGGTGTTTTCATATGGAAGTCTCCCGTTATCTTTCGTCTCTGCCGCCTGGGGCGGCCACGGCGCTTATGCCGCCTTCCAGGCGGCGCGGGGTTACTTTTTGCCCGTGCAAAAAGTAACCAAAAACACGCTCAAGGGGTTCCCCCTTGAGAATCCTAATTTTGAGTTTTGTTTTGCGCTGTCTTGCCGGTCTGTCTGTCCTACCCGCTTGCCGTCCGTATAGGAGGCGAAGCGGCTACCCGCATATGTCCTTGCTCAGATGGATGCGCTGGGGCGGGAGGGATTGGGTGCGCTGGTTGTTTTTTTTCTTTGACCAACCGCTGTCTGCTCCGTTCCACTCCGCAATAGAAACATGTTTCGTTATGTATCCCTCCCACACAGCATCCACCCCTCGCGGAGTAGAACGGAGCGGCGGAGGGCAGTACGAAAAAAACGTACAACGAAGCAGAGCGAAGGTCCGCCCTCCGGGCGGACTGGGCGCCGCATAGAGAACCCCCGTACAACAGCCCCAAAATAGCCGCTTCGCCTCATACACGGGACCCGGCACGGTTTAGACCGGCCGGACCACAGGACGAGCGCAAAAAACAATCCACACATTGGGGTACCCAGGGGTGAAACCCCTGGGCGCGCTTTTGGGTACTTTTCCCGCGGGGGAAAAGTACCCCAGGGCGTGGGGGTGGAACCCCCACATCCAATGCCTTAGAAGTCAGCGTTCCCCACCGTCCGGGGATGCAATTCCACATCCCGGATGTTGCTCACGCCGGTGAGATACATAACCATCCTCTCAAACCCCAGGCCGAACCCGGCGTGGCGGCAGGTACCGTAGCGCCGCAAATCCAGATACCACCAGTAGTCCTCCGGCTTCATGCCCAGCTCCTTCATCCGGGCCTCCAGCACCTCCAGCCGCTCCTCGCGCTGGCTGCCGCCGATAATCTCCCCGATGCCCGGCACCAGGCAGTCCGCCGCGGCCACGGTCTTCCCGCCGTCGTTGAGCCGCATGTAGAACGCCTTAATATCCTTGGGGTAGTCGGTCACGAAGACCGGCTTCTTGAACACCTGCTCGGTGAGATACCGCTCATGCTCGGTCTGGAGGTCGCAGCCCCAGAAGACCTTGTAGTCGAACTTGTCGTTGTTCTTCTTCAAAATCTCCACCGCGTCGGTGTAGCTCACCCGGCCGAAGTCGGAGTTGGCCACGTGCTCCAGCCGCTCCTTGAGCCCCTTGTCCACAAAGGAGTTGAAGAACGCAATCTCCTGGGGGCACTTCTCCATGACGGTCTTGATGATATACTTAATCATGGCCTCGGCCACGTCCATGTCGCCCTTGAGGTCACAGAAAGCCATCTCCGGCTCAATCATCCAGAACTCGGCGGCGTGGC
Source organism: uncultured Oscillospiraceae bacterium (assembly GCA_947630395.1). GTDB lineage: Bacteria > Bacillota > Clostridia > Oscillospirales > Oscillospiraceae > Pelethomonas. Next base: position 52 of record CANRHK010000152.1, on the reverse strand, counting down.
GCTGGGTGTTGGAGTTCTCCGCCCGGAAGGTGGGGCCGAAGGTGTACACATC
>CANRHK010000151.1 GCA_947630395.1 uncultured Oscillospiraceae bacterium | reverse complement strand
TGATATCCAGCATCTTTTTATATCACTCCTGACTGAGGGGCCTCCAGCCCCTGGCCTTGTTTCTTTGTGGGGCTTCCAGCCCCTGGGGGGATGTGGGGCTTCCCGCCCCACGCCCTGGCCTACTTTTCCCGCGCGGGAAAAGTAGGCAAAAGCGCGCTCAAGGGGCGAAGCTCCTTGAGTGCCCTTTTGGTGACTTTTCCGGCAAGGGAAAAGTCACTGGGGGCTGGGGAGAAACCACAGCGAGAGGGGGAGTAGGGAGGGGGCGAAGCCCCCAGGGATGTTTCACGTGAAACATCCGCATTTACCTCTCTACCATTTTCCAATCTTATCGAGCTCCTCCAGGAGCTCATTCAGATCATCCACGCCGTAGAACTCGATCTCCACCTTGCCTTTTTTCTTCCCCTGGCGGATGTGGATGGCCCGGCCCAGGTGGGCGGAAAGGGCCCGCTCCACCTCGGCGGCGTAGTCCACGCCGGCGCCGCCGGATTTTTTCTCCTCCTCCGGCTTCCTGACCAGGAGCCGCTTCACCAGCTGTTCCGTCTGCCGGACGCTGAGACCCTTCTCCACAATCTCTTTCGCCGCCGCCTGCCGCTCGGGGGAAGGGAGGGGCAGCAGCGCCCGGGCGTGGCCGGCGGAGAGGGACCCCGCCTCCACCAGTTCCAGCAGGGGCTGCTCCAAATCCAGCAGCCGCAGGGCGTTGGTGACGGCACTGCGGGATTTGCCCACCCGCTGGGCCGCCTGCTCCTGAGTCAGGCCAAAATTCCTGACCAGGGACCGGAAGCCCTGGGCCTCCTCAATGGGGTTCAAATCCTCCCGCTGGAGGTTCTCAATCATGGCCAGCTCCATGGCCTTACGGTCGTCCGCTTCAATCACGACGGCTGGGATCTCGCTGAGTCCCGCCAGCTTGGCAGCCCGCCAGCGCCGCTCTCCGGCGATGATCTGGTAGTAGCCGCTGTTGAGCCGCCGGACGGTCAGGGGTTGGATCACCCCGTGCTGCCGGATGGAATCCGCCAGCTCCTCCAGCTTCACCGGGTCGAAGATGTGCCGGGGCTGATTCCGGCAGCTCTCGATTTGCGAAACGGGGAGAGAAGAAGCGGGCGCGGAAAAATCCGCCGAGAAATCGTCGCCCAACAGGGCGCCCATGCCCTTGCCAAGGCCTTTTTCCTTTGGTGCCATCACGCTCGCCTCCTATCTAAAGATATCAGTGCTGATTTTTTCTCAAAAACTCCTCCGCTAGGGCCACATAGGCCTCGCAGCCCCGGGAGGTGCGGTCGTAGGCGGTGATGGGTTTCCCGTGGCTGGGGGCCTCGCTAAGCCGCACGTTCCTGGGAATGACGGTGGCGTAGACCTTGCCGGGGAAGAAGCGCTTCACCTCGCCGGCTACCTGCATAGCCAAGTTGGTCCGGCTGTCGTACATGGTCATCAAAACACCCTCCAGATCCAGCCGGGGATTCAGCCCTCGCCGAACCAGCCGGATGGTGTACATGAGATCGCTAAGCCCCTCCAGGGCGTAATATTCCGCCTGCACCGGTACCAACACACTGTCCGCCGCGCACAGGGAGTTCAGTGTCAGCAGTTCCAGGGAGGGAGGGCAGTCGATAAGGATATAGTCATAGTAGGGGGACAGCTGCTCCAAAGCCCTGCGCAGCAGCTTCTCCCGGCCCTCCATGCCCACCATCTCCACCCCGGCCCCGGCCAGAGCCTTGGAGGAGGGGAGCAGATCCACGCCAAAGTGGGTATGTACCACTCTCTTCTGCGGCTCCACGCCGTTGATGAGCACATCGTAGACGCCCTGGGACAGGGCTTTGTCCACGCCTAGGCCGGAGGTGGCGTTGGCCTGTGGGTCAAAGTCGCATAGGAGGACCCGCTGGCCCAGATTTTGCAGGGCGGCAGCCAGGTTCACGCAGGTGGTGGTCTTGCCCACGCCGCCCTTCTGATTGACGACAGCGATGATCTTGGCCAACGTCCCACCTCCCCGCAGGGCATAATATCCCACTAGCATAAGTATTCCTTAGTATACCATAAAATCTTCCATTTTCAACAGGGGAACAAAAAATTTTACGGGAATTTAAAATTTGGGCAGAGAAGGATGTCTCACGCCGCAGCGTAAAGCAAGCGTGCCAGCGGCACGTTTGTAGCATAGGCCGGAGCGGCTATGCCGCGAGGAGGGAACTATCGGTAGAAGTACAATGTTTCACGTGAAACATCCTTACCTCCCGCAACCGCCGGGGATAAACAGACATCTTGCAAATGGCGCAGTAAAGAGTTATCATTTTGGCAGGGTAACAGGTCAACAAATCGCGGTTTGTACGGTTGTTATCTCGGGGGCGAAAAGTATAAATCTATGCTCTGAAAGGAGCGGCTGAAATGAGAAAGTGTATTAGATGTGGTGCTGCGATGGAGGAGGATTTTGTGTTTACCGGAGGTGGCGGGAATGTGATTCGCAAGAAAGGGTTCAACACAAGGGCCGTTTATCCCAAGGCGGCGGTATGCCCGGTGTGCGGTGAAATATCCCTTTACGTTGACGACGAAAAGCTGGACAAGTTGAAAAAATAGCGTGGAAAGAAATCGGAAAAGGTTGTAAAGCGATAGCATTCTGTTTGTAGGGACAATGAACAGCGCCGCCGCCGGTTATCGGTCAACCGGGAGAGGTCAAAACGATGGAGTTCACCAATGAAAGTATCCTGAAAATCGCGATGCGGCAATCGGCTGTCGATGCCAATTGCCGTGCGGAGGACTTTTTGCGGCCGGAAAACGTGATTGTTCCCTCCGCGGTCCATCCGGCCGCGCGGAAATATCTGACGCTGCCGTTCGCCTGCAATCTGATCTCCTACGGAAATAATATTGTGGCGTCCATCCAGGAGAAGTACCGCCCGATTGTGTCGGCGTACATCGGCCGGTTTCCCGTGGAGCACTGTTTTGAGACGCCCAACCTCCATGTGCTGAACGACGCGATGCAGATGGACCATTTGCGGGTTTGCTTTATGGCGGAGTATTTTTTGCCGGACTTGAACCGTCTGGCTGCTCTGGACTGCCCCTATGAGCTGAAAATACTGCATCCGGAGGACTTCGGCGGGCTTTATACAAACACCTGGAGCAACGCGCTGTGCGAAAAGCGCCGTGAATTGGATGTTTTGGGAATCGGCGCGTATGACGGCAAAAACCTGATTGGCCTCGCCGGATGTTCGGCGGACTGTGAGACCATGTGGCAGATTGGCGTGGACGTGCTCCCGGCGTATCGCAGACAGGGGGTGGCATCCGCGATGACAAGCAGGCTTGCGCTTGAAATTTTGGAACGGGGAAAGGTCCCCTTTTACTGCTCCGCCTGGTCAAATTTGAAGTCCGTCCGCAACGCCATCAGGAGCGGATTCCGTCCCGCCTGGGTGGAGGCCACTGTGAAGAGCGCCCGCTTTGTCGATGAAATGAACGGGGTGGACGCGCATTAAAACCGCACCTGGCCGTGCTGCTAATGAAAGAACAGGCGTGACTTTTGTCACGCCTGCTTTTCTTCCTATACCGGGGACACAGCATGATGTTTCACGTGAAACATCATGCTGAAACATTCTGCTTCTACCGACGGTTCCCTCCTCGCGGCATAGCCGCTCGGCCTGCGCTAAAAATATGCCGCTGGCATATTTTCTTTACGCTGCGGCGTGAAACATCTTCCTAAATCAACAGCACCCCGTCCATGGGCAGGAGCGTCAATGTCACATGGCCGTGGAGCGGCAAAAACTGCTGGCCGGTGAGGGCGTCAGTGGCCAGGGTCCCCCGCCAGGGCAGGGTCAGGGACACCAAGTTGTCCCCAACGTTGATGGCGGCCAGGGTGGTTTCGCCCTCCCAGCGCCGGGAGAAGGCCAGGGTGTGGCCCTGGGCGTAGTGCCAGCGGAGGTCCCCCCGCTGGAGGGAGGGACGGGTGTTTCGCAGCTGTCCCAGGCGGATGAACCGCTTCTGGATGGCCGGGTCCTCATCCCCCCAGGGGAAGGTGCCCCGGTTGAAGGGGTCCTCATACCCCTCCATGCCCACCTCGTCGCCGTAGTAGACGGTGGGGGAGCCGGGGAAAGCGTAGAGAAGAATGGCCCCGGCCTGGAGCAGGCGGCTGCCCCGGAAGTACTCCTGGGAGGTCATGCGGTAGTGGGCCCGCCCGGTGCGGGTGGAGGGTGCCTCCTTGGGGTAGGTGCCCAGCATGGTCAGCACCCGGGGGTTGTCGTGGGTGCCCAGCATGTTCATGGCGCTGTAGAAGGCGGAGGGGGGATAGTTCTCCCGGATGGTCTCCATGGCCTCCTTGAAGTTGGCGGCGTCGCCGCCACGGAGGTAGTCCAGGGCGCTGACCCGGAAGGGGTAGTTCATGAGGCCGTCGGTCTCGTGGCCCAGGAGGTACTTGCGGCGGCGGCTGTAGGCGATCTTGTTGCTGCCGTCCTCCCAGACCTCGCCCAGCAGGAAGCTGTCCGGCTTCTCCTCCGTCATCACCCGGCGGATGCGGGCGATAAACTCGTCGGGGAGCTCGTCCGCCACGTCCAGACGCCAGGCGTCCGCGCCGCAGCGCAGCCAGTGGCGGATGACCGAGTCCTCCCCCTCGATGATGTAGTCGATATAGTCCGGGTGACTCTCGTTCACCGCGGGCAGGGTGGTGATACCCCACCAGCTGATGTAGCGGCGGGGCCACTCCTGGAAGTCGTACCAGGTGTAGTAGGGGCTGTCCTTGCTCTGGGCCGCGCCAAGAGTGGGGTAGGATCCCCTGGCGTTGAAGTAGCGGCTGTTGTCGCCGGTGTGGTTAAAAACGCCGTCCAACATTACGTGGATGCCCCGCTCCTTCGCCTTGGCGCACAGGCGGCGCAGGTCCTCCTCCGTGCCCAGCATGGGGTCCACCCGCTTGTAGTCGCCGGTGTTGTAGCGGTGGTTGCTGTCGGACTCAAAGATGGGGTTCAGATAGAGGGTGGTGACCCCCAGGCGCTGGAGGTAGTCCAGCTTGCTCTCAATGCCTTGGAGGCTGCCGCCGTAGAAGTCCCGGTTGCGGATCTCGCCCTGGGCGTCGGGGAGGTACTCCATCAATTCGTCCCAGCGCTGGTGGACAACCCGATCTCCCAGCATCCCGGCGGGGTCGGGGACGGAGAGCCGGCAGAAACGGTCTGGAAAAATTTGGTAGGTCACGCCCCTGCCGAACCAGTCGGGGCAGTGGGTGCTGCCGTCATAGACCGTCTGCTGCCAGCAGACGGCCTGGCCCTCGCCGCAGAGGCCGTTTTTGCCCAGCCAGACGGTCTCGCCGTTTTCCCGGGAAAATCGGAAGCACAGCCAGAGGAGGTCCGGCTCGGACGGGGCGATGTAGGCGCCGCTGAAGAGGGCGCGGCCGTCCTGCTCCCCGGCGGGGGAGAGGGGGATCTCCCGGCGGAGGCCGGCGAACTCCAGGGAGATCACCAGAGTACAGGCGGTGAAGCGCTCCGTCGCGGCGGGGCGGAGGGTCAGGGTGATGGCCGTCCTGGTGCTGACAGCGCCGTAGGGGGTTTTGTACGTTTCGTCACGGGGGTTGAAAATCATAGAGTGGGGGCTCCTTTTTCTTGGGGGCTCCGCCCCCAGGGATGGTCATGGCCGTTGCTTGTGGGGGCTTCGCCCCACACGCCCTGACCTACTTTTCCCGCGCGGGAAAAGTAGGCAAAAGCGCGCTCAAGGGTTTCACCCTTGAGAATCCTAACGTTTTGATTATTTTTACGCTCGTCCTTTGGTCTGTTTGGTCTAAACCGAACCGGGTCCCGTGTATGAGGCGAAGCGGCTATCCTACGATGTTCTTGCATGGATTGATGCGCTGGGGCGGGGTGGATTGGGCGCGCTGGCCGTTATTAGCAAGAGCTTTGCGGATTAGGCCGATTTTTTGCTGGTCGTTTTTATTCTTTCTGTTCTTTCTGTAGCCGTCCTTTGATGATGCCTCATATACGCGGAGATAGTCCTCAAGGCTCAATAGAGAATAGCGGACGCCGGATTCTTCTATGATGGGGATATTTGTCACGTTGACGCCCGCGAAAGGCGCTAGGCTCTCGACGGAGGCGAAAGCGACGCTCAGGCCTGATTTTTCAAACGCGTGCTCATGCAGGTCATAGAGAGTGTATCCGCTATCATTCATGACGGCGGCAACGTCGTCCCACTTTTCTTTCAGAAAGGGTTC
>CANRHK010000150.1 GCA_947630395.1 uncultured Oscillospiraceae bacterium | reverse complement strand
CCAGCCGCTTCTCATAGACAAACATCAGTTTTTCCCTCCCTCAACATACTCCCAGGGCCAGGGCCCGTTGATCCAGGTATAGGCCTCTGCGGACACGCCGGTCTGCTGCAGGGGGCCGTAGGCGGCCTCATACCGCTTCTTGCCCTCCTTGAGCAGGTTGACATAATCCACATACAGGGCCAGGGCCTCCTTGTCGCTCTGGTGGGTGTCCAGGTACAGGCCCAGCTCGGTGACGGCAAAGCCCAGGGCCATGAGCTCACAGAGGGCGGTGTTGTCGCAGTTCATCCGGGACTTGACGGCCCGGAAAAAGGGCAGGTTCAGACCCGGAAACAGGGTGCCGTTGGCCAGAGCCTCCCGCTGGTCGTAGCGGTCCGGGCTCATGCCCTGCATCGGGATATAGGGAAACACCATGCTGGCGCACTTGCCGGGCAGAGACCCGTCCATGGTGCCGCAGCCGGTGGGTTTCATATTCTCCAAGGGGTGGTTCCTCCTCAAAAAAGGAATGGTGTGGGGCAGCTGCGCCCCACACCATTTTATGCGCCCCATGGCAGGCGGTGCGTCACCACGCCATCTCCGCCGGCGCGGCGCTGTCCTGTGTCGCGTACCACCGCCGCCCCTCCCAGGAGAAGGTGGCGAATCCCAGGCTCTCCCCGCTCAGGTACGGGCTCTCGCCCAGGGGATACGCCGCCAGCAGGGTGTACGGCTCCGCCACCGGATCCACCCGGTACACGCACCAGTCAAAGGTGGCCCCCCGTGCGCTGCCGTCGGGCCCGAAGGTCACCCGCATGATGCCAAAGGTGTCCTCGTCGTATACCTCCCACTGAAACTCGAACCGCTGGTTCTCCGCCAGCTCTCCCGGAGATTGGTAGAGCAGCCGTGCCCCGTCGTTGCGGGAGAAGTCGTAGAGGTCCAGCCCCTTGGGGCCGTCGTTGTAGCGCAGATAGAGGCCGTTCCCCAGGGGGATGAGGCTGTCCAGGTTCCCGAAGGGGCGTCCGTAGCTGTAGAGCATATCCACCCCCGCCACGGAGTCCCCGGACAGGCCGCTGTCGTACCACCGGATGTCCAGGCCGTCGAAGTCCGCGAAGATGAACCGGTCCTCTGACCCGGACTCGTACACAGGCGTACCCTCCTCCGGCGCCAGGACGGTGACGCAGAGGATGGCCCGGTCCGCCTCCCAGTCCAGGTCGGCGGCCTCCACCACGCCGGGGACACCGGCGGCGTCCCACATGGTGTATTCGTATCCGCCCGTGGCCATGTCCGCCGCCAGGCCCGCGAAGGTGTGGGACTGCCTGCGCCCATCCTGCTGCTGGATATAGGAGCAGATCAGCCGGTAGACGCCCTCCGCCCGGCTGACGGAGCGGACCGACACGTAGGTTCCATCAGGAATACTGCCGCCGCCGTCTCCGCCGCGCCCCCGCTCCACCGCCGGCTCCAGGCCGAACACGGCGGCAAGGCTGACCTTGCCGGTGTAGGTCAGGGTCCCGGCGGCGTCGAAGGTGTAGACCTCCGGGCGGTACCGGTACTTCTCCGTCTCCGCCGACACCAGCAGCGCCAGCCAGCCGGGGCCCCGATACACGTTGGCAATGTTGCCGTAGAACGCCTGCTTGTCCAGGACCTCCCCGGTCTCCGCGTCCAGGGCCAGGGCGGCGGTGTACTCCACCCGCACCGGCTCCCCCAGGATGTTGATGTCCTCATCGCCCCAGAGCACATCCTCACCGCCCACGGTGAGTTGGGGCACGTACCCGCTGGTGTCCTCCAACCGGGACCAGCCGCAGGCGCACACGCCGTCCTCTGTCAGGAGGTAGAACCTCCCGCCGTCCATCCAGCAGGCGGTGAGCTCGCCCCGCAGCACGTACTCCTCCATGGCCTCGGGCCGGGCCGGGTCGGCCAGGTCATAGAGCCCCACCAGGACGCTCCATTCCGGGTCGGCGTCGATGACGCCCACCTCGTCCTCGCCGCCCTCTGCGAACTCCCGCACCAGCACCAGCCGGTCCTTCCACAGAAAGAGCTGTTGGGCCGGGAAGTTGATGGAGGACTGCGCCCCGCTGCCGTCCAGGGCGGAGACCAATACTTTGTACCGCCCGTCGATATAGGCCACGTGGTAGGCGTAGCCGCCATAGGCCGCTGCGGTGGTCCCCCGGGCCACGGCCCCGCCGCCAGAACCATTGGCGGACTTGTCGCCGCCGCCGTCCTGCCTGCCGCCGTGGTCGTCGTGGCCGCTGAGGTAGGCCAGCAGTTCATCCAACGTGGCGTAGGTCTCCGAGGTGGCCAGGGGCGTCCCGTTGCCGTCCGGCACCGTCACCGGGTCCACCGGCCCCGGCGGCACCACGGGTCCGCTGCCGTGCGGCAGCCACCGTGCCGCCGCGCCGAGGACCAGGCACAGGCAGGCCGCCAGAGCCCCCCACTTCCAAAGTTTTTTCGCGGTCCACTTTTTTCCCGCCCGGACCCTGGCGGTCTCGTCAATGAGCTCGTCGTCCAGAAATGCCAGAGCGCCGCTGATATCCTCACGTTTCACGGTAGAAATCCCTCCTGTTCCAAATAGGCTTTCAGCCCCTGCCGGGTGCGGTAGAGGAGGCTCTTGGCCTTCCCCTCCCCCATGCCGCAGTAACGCGCCACCTCCCTGAGGGAGTCGGCGTAGAAGTACCGCCCCACAAAGACGTTCCGCGCCGGGGCCGGCAGGGTCCGGAGATAGGAACTGATGGCCTCACCAAGGAGGTGCAGATCCACGTGTTCCGCCGTGGTGTCCCCGCCGGAGACGCACTCGTCCAGCTCGGTCAGGGACTGGGCGTACTCCGAGGCCCGCCGCTTCTCCCGCTGCCGGGCCCGCAGCCGGTCGATGGACAGGTCCCGGACAAGCTTCGCCAGATAGGCGGAGAGGGACGTAGGCCGCTGGGGCGGGATGGAGTTCCAGGCTTTCAGATACGTGTCGTTGACGCTCTCCCGGCTGTCCTCCCGGTCGGCCAGGATGTTGACCGCGATTTTGGTGAGATACGGCCCGTATTTCCGCTCCGTCTCCCGGAGGGCGGACTCGTCCCGGTCCCAGTACAGCGCCACAATCTGCGCGTCCTCCATGGGCATCGCTCCTTTCTTTTCGGACCTGTTGGCACAGGTCCAGGTAACATCAGGCGCCTTCACCCCTATAGCCGACAAAAATGGAGGTTGGTTGCGCGGAAACAGAAAAAATTTCAGTAAAAAGCGGCACGCGGATGTCTCCCCTCCGTGTGCCGCCCCTGTTTACGCTTTTTTCACCTTCAGCGACCGCAGATACCCCTTCTGCTCCTCCGTGATTCGGTAGCTCTCCACAGCCTTTTGAATCGCCTTGTTGTGGGTCCAGGGCTCCAGCCGCCGCGCCTCCAGGTACGGCAGCGCCGCCTCATACTGCTTGGCCAGGGCTGTGGCGAAGTACCAGGCCACCATCATGTTGACATAATACTCACTGCTCTGTACTTCTGTCACCCAGTCCAGGTACTCGGGCTGGAACGCCCCGTCCAGATAGCAGCCCATCAGCACACCGATGCCGAAGCGCACGGTGTAGGTATCCCCCGCCGCCATCCAGCGCCGGGCCTGCTCGGGCAGCCCCGCCGGGTGCTTCTTGAAGGCCGCCGGGGACAGCAAATCGCAGGTGGCCCAGTTGTCCACATAGGGCAGAAATGTGTCCAGCGCGGCCACGGCCTCCTCATAGCCCCTCATGCTGTTGATCAGGGCGGCGTGGACATTGTTCTCCTCGTAATACCGGTGGGGCAGCGCGCGCAGAAATTCCTCCGCCTCCGGCGTCCCGGAAAACTCCTTCGCCAGCTTTCGAATCGCCGGAATCCGCACGCCGATGATGGTTTCCGGGTCCACCGTGGGCATGAGCCGGCTGTGGAAATCCCGGTAGCCCAAATCCTGGAGGGCGAACAGCCGCCGCTGCAATTCCGTATGTACCATGTCCGTCCTCCCCTACCACGCCATTTTGTAATGCCGCCGGAACTGTTCCGGGTCCAGGCCGTGGTCCATGTAGTCAATCAGCAGCTCGGCGCAGGCCCGGCTGTCGCTGCCCGCCCGGTGGTGCTCCAGTGGGATGTCCAGGTAGGCGCACAGGGTGTTCAGCCTGTGGTTGGGCAGCCTGGGATACTGCCGCCGGCCCATCTGGACCGTGCAGGCGTAGTCCGCCCACCGCCGCCAGGAGATGCCGTAGCCATGAAGGCACTTGGACAGCACCCCCATGTCGAAGGGGGCGTTGTGGGCCACCAGCAGGCCGCCGGAGAAGATGGGCCGCAGCCTCTCCCACATCTCCGGGAACGCGGGCGCCCGCTCCGCCGCCTCCGGGGTGATGCCGGTGAGCTGGATGTTGAACCAGTCAAACCCAGCCTCCGGGTTCACCAGGGTGGAGAACTCCTCCACAATGAGGCCGCTTTCCACCACCGCCACGCCGATGGCGCTCATGCGGTCGTTGGCCCGGTTGGGCGTCTCCACGTCAAAGGCCACATACCGCTCAGCCATACCAGCGTCTCCGTCTCTCCGGCGGGTTCTCCAAATCGACGCGCTCCACGTGGGGCCTGCCCCCCTCCAGTGTCAGAAGGGCTATGGAGAGCCCCTGGCCGAACCGGGGCCAGCCGCAGCTGCCCGGATTTAGCCACAACCGCCCCTCCAGACTGTCCAGGGCAAACCGGTGGGTGTGGCCGAAGACCACCACGTCCACGCCGTCCAGCTTGTACGGCGCGTCCATGCGGTTGTGGACCATGAGGAACCGCACGCCGTCCAGCTCGAAGCGCCGCTGCCGGGGGAGCTTGTCGGCCCAGCGGCCCCAGTCGTTGTTCCCCCGGACGGCCAGCACCGGGGCTATGTCCATCAGGGATTCCAGCACATCCTCCCTGTCAATATCCCCGGCGTGGAGGATGCGGTCGCAGCCGGTGAGCTTTTCCGTCACGTCCGGCCGCAGTACGCCGTGGGTGTCGGAGATTACGCCCAATTTCATATCTGTTTCACGCTCCAGGCAAATCTTTTCACAGAGATGAAAAGAGGCGGCACAGCCGCCTCTTTTTTCTTAATAGTAGCGCTTGTTGCGGTTCTTGCGAGCGGCCTCGGACTTCTTCCGGCGCTTGACGCTGGGGCTCTCGTAGTGCTCCCTGCGGCGGACCTCGGCCAGAACGCCGGCCTTGGCGCAGCTGCGCTTAAAGCGCTTGAGCGCGCTGTCCAGAGACTCGTTCTCCTTCACATGGACTTCAGACATTTATTTCCCTCCCTCCGATGTATCCGGCTTCATCCAGGATACTCTTTCGGGCCAAATTGATGGCTTAACAGGCTGTATTATAGCCTATTCTCCCATTCTTGTCAAGGCCGAATTGTACAAAAATCTGCAAATTATTTCCTGGAGCGCCCAGGGGGCCTCCGCCCCCAATGCCAGAGGGGCGCGGCTCACACCGCGCCCCTCTGAGCATATATCAAAAATCCGGCAGCTTCATGGAAACCGCGGGATTTTGCAGAGGGTTCCCCCTGCCTCAGGCCACAGCCTCGCCGGGATTCCGCTCCCGGAACAGCAGAGAGACGCACCACAGGCCCGCCAGCCCCACCAGCGAATAGACGATGCGGGAGAGCACCGCCATCTGACCGCCGCAGATGAAGGCCACCAGGTCCAGGCCAAACAGGCCGACAGCACCCCAGTTCAGCGCGCCGATGATGACCAGAATCAGCGCAATTCTGTCCCAAACCATATCCGTTACCTCCCTTCTTCGTGTGAAAACCGGCATGGGACCGGCTTCCGTTCGTATTCTTTCCTCTTTTCCCGCGCTTATGCATGGGGACGGTTCTGCAAGATTTTTGAAAAAGGATTTCGGATACGGCGCCTGTTTCTGAGGACAGTATCTCCATTTTCCGCGAAAAAAACACGCCGGCTCTCATAGTTTATGATTGAAAAAACCAAGTGCATCCTGTATAATGATATAATAGGAATGATAGGAAGGAATTTCCGTTTATGAAATATTTGCTCGTCATCGGGGACGGCATGGCCGACAACCCGGTGCCCTCTCTGGGCAATAAGACCCCCCTGCAAACCGCCCCCATCCCCGCCATCAACCGCATGGCCGCCCGGGGCGTGGTGGGCAGCGTGGTTAACTGCCCCAAGCCCCTGCCCGCCGGCAGCGAGACCGCCATCCTCTCCATCCTGGGCTGCGACCCCAGGCAATACTTCACCGGCCGCTCCCCCATGG
>CANRHK010000149.1 GCA_947630395.1 uncultured Oscillospiraceae bacterium | reverse complement strand
CACTACCCAAGGAAGCTGCTGGGGTGGAAATCGGCGGAAGACCTGTTCCGGGAGGAGCTGGCGGCCACCTGACCGGCCGCATGTAATACAGACGTTCTAAAGCCGGACGGGAAGACCCGCCCGGTTGGGAAGTCATGCGCATTTTATGGTGAAATGGCACAAAATTAGGATGGGCCGGTTGGTGATAGTGCTGATTATTCTAATTTATTGCAATTTAATGTTGACATCCGGCGCCGGATCCAGGGCAACAGCATTTAAAATTTGAGGTTTTTAAACTGAAACAAATGAGCCAAAAGTGGAACCAATTCAGGCGAAAAAATCATACCAACCACTTTTACAAGTTAAAGTTTTGAATAAACATTCGCCATGTGAGCTTCAATACTGCATAACTATTTTTAAATGCTGTTGCCCTGTTCGCAAGGGAAAAACCGGGTGACAATCCGCCGGGAATGTGGTATACTTTGTTCTAATCGGTTTTCCCGGTGGAAAGGACAGAAATCTCATGAATCAACATAGCGCGGACACCGTGCGTCAGCTGGGCACGGCCCCGGTGGGGCGGCTGCTGCTGAAGCTGGCGGGCCCGGCGGTGGTGGCACAACTGGTGAATCTGCTGTACAACATCGTGGATCGGATCTATATCGGCCACATGCCCGACGTGGGCCTCACCGCCCTCACAGGCGTGGGGCTGTGCCTGCCGGTGGTGACGCTGATCGCGGCCTTTACCATGCTGATCGCCCAGGGCGGCGCGCCCCGGGCCGCCATTGCCATGGGGGAGGGGGACTTCGACAGGGCGGAGGAGCTGCTGGGCAGCTGCTTTACCTGCCTCATCGCCGCGGCGGTGCTGCTGACGGTGGCCTTCTGGATGTGGGGGGAGCCTCTGCTGTGGGCCTTCGGGTGCAGCGAGGAGACAATTGTCTATGCCCTGCCCTACATGCGCATCTACGCCAGCGGCTCAGTCTTCGTCATGATCGCCCTGGGCATGAATCTCTTTATCAGCACCCAGGGCTTCACCCAGTTCAGCATGCGCTCAGTGCTTATCGGCGCCATCAGCAACATCATCCTGGACCCCATTTTCATCTACCTGTTCCACATGGGGGTCCAGGGCGCGGCCCTGGCGACCGTTATCTCCCAGGCCATCTCCGGCGTGTGGGTGCTGCTCTTCCTCAACGGCAAACAGACCCGGCTGCGGCTGCGGCGGCAGTACCTGCTGCCCAAGGCCAAGGTCATGCTGCCGGTATTGGCTCTGGGGCTGGCGCCGTTTATCATGCAGTCCACGGAGGCCCTGCTGAACATCTCCTTTAACAGTTCCCTCCAGCGCTACGGCGGCGACCCGGCGGTGGGAGCCATGACCGTGGCCAGCACAGTGATGCAGATGGTGTGGATTCCCACCCAGGGCCTGGGCCAGGGGGCCCAGCCCATCATCAGCTACAACTACGGCGCCAAAAATCCCCGGCGGGTGCGGGAGGCATTTTGGGCCCTGCTGCGGGTGAGCATGGTGGTGATGATCACCTTCTGGCTGCTGGTGCAGCTGTTTCCCTCTTTCTTTGTCAACATCTTCAACAGCGAGCCCGAGTTGATGGACATCGCCGTGTGGACGCTGCGGCTGTATACGGCAGTGCTGGGACTTTTCGGTATTCAGATGTCGGTGCAGCAGACCTTCATGGCCCTTGGCAAGGCCAAGGCATCCCTTTTTATTGCCTGCCTGCGGAAGGTGATACTGCTGATTCCGCTTATCTTCATCCTGCCCCACTTCTTTGAGAACAAGGTGTTCGCCGTGTTCCTGGCCGAACCGGTCAGCGACTTTATTTCTGTCACCGCCTCCGCGATTGTTTTCGCTCTGGTGTTCCGACCGGAGATGGCCCGCCTGGAGGCGGAGGCAGGGGAAACCCCGCCAGAGCAGGCGGGGTGAGGTGCCCTTGTTCCCCTGCCGGGGGACAGGGCGGGGGCGGCACTTTTCCGGCAAGGGAAAAGTGCCGCCCCCGTTCCCGTCCCCGGCAGGGGACAAAATGAGCGCCGCCGCCCGCCGGGCGGCCTACCGCCCCTGCTTGGCCGGCGGAACCGGCCCAATAGACGCCCGCTCAATCAGCTCCGCATGGAGCAGCAAAGTGCTGATAGGCACCTGCCCCAGCTGGCTCGACAGCGCATGAAAAGCGCACTTTCCCAACTCCGTCCGGTTCTGCCGGATAGTGGTCAGGGGCGGCGTGGTGTACCGGCACAGGGGAATGTCGTCGATGCCCACCACGCTCAGGTCCTCCGGCACCCGGATGCCCAGCTCCCCGCAGTGAATCAGCAGGGTGTGTGCCAGCAGGTCGTGGCTGCAAATAATAGCCGTGCAGCCCTTGTCCAGCAGGCGGGGCAGGTGCCTCTCCAGGCACTCGGAGATGCGGTAAGAGTAGCCCGCCACATACTGGTGGGCGTCCAGCCGGTGCTGCCGAAGGGCATTAAAGAAAGACTTGTACCGGGCCTGATACACATAAGACCCCAGGGCGCTGCTGAGATACCCAATCCTCTGATGCCCCAGATCCACCAGCCGGGCCACCGCCATGTCCATGCCCTCGTCGTTGTCAATCCCCACGTGTGTGATCAGAGGATTGGACTTGATGTGGTTGTCGTAGAGCACCGCCGGGGTGGAGCAGGTCCTGAAGTCCCGCATCCAGGGGTCCAGCAGGGTCATGCCCAGGAAGACCGCCCCCTGGTAGCCGCCCCGCAGCATGTACTCGTCATAGGGCAGCTCCCTCTGAATCTCCTCGTTCAGGGCCACGACATCCACCTGATAGTCCGCCGGCTCCGCCAGCTTACGGAACCCGGTGATGATATCCCGGCCAAAGTCGTCCGGGTTTTCATAGGCCATGTTCTCCACAAAGATGGCCACCCGCCGTCCGGATCCGCCCCGGGAAACCCGGGAGTAGCCCAGCTCCACGGCGGTCTCCAGCACGGACTTTCGCATAGTTTCGCTCACATCCGTGGCGCCGCTGAGGGCCTTGGACACGGTTCCCTTGGAAACGCCTAAACATTTCGCAATATCGCCCATCGTGGCCATAGAATCCACCTTCTTTCCTGCTATTTCCTACCGTAATTATACCGCATTGCGGAGAAAAAATCAATTCCAAACACAAAAATAGGCGGCTGTTTTGAAAAGTTTCGAAACAGCCGCCTCGTCAGTTTTCACAAAAAGTTTGTAAACAGAGTGTGCAAAACGGAAAATATAAAAATTGAAGGATAATTTTTCTTGACTTTTGGGGGAGAAAAGAATAGACTTCCAATTAGCGAAACTTTCCGAAACAAAAATCTGAAAGTGGAGGGATGAATCCATGAGACAAAACCCCAAGCGGCTGCTTGTGCTTCTCCTTACCGCCCTGCTTCTGCTGGGCGCCGCCGGCTGCGGCGGCAGCGGCGGCGCGGGCGGTTCGGAGAATGTCCGCCTGATGGTATGGGCCCCGTCCGAGGACCAGGCCAAGGCCAGCGGCGAGTGGCTCCAGACCTGCTGCAACAACTTTGCGGCCCTGCATCCCGAGTGGAATATCACCTTTACCTACGGCGTGGCCGACGAGGCCACCTCCGCCAGCACCGTGGCCTACGACCCAGAGGACAGCGCGGACGTATTCATGTACGCCAACGACAACATCACCGTCCTCACCGACGCTAAGGCCCTGGCCAAGATCGGCGGCAAGTACGCCGACCAGGTCAAGTCCTTCACCAGCGACGCCCTGGTGGAGTCCGTCTCCCTGGACGGCTATCTCTACGGCGTGCCCTACACTACCAACACCTGGTACATGTTCTACGACAAGAGCGTCTTCACCGAGGAGGACGTGAAGAGCCTGGAGGCCATGCTGGAAAAGGGCAAGGTGGCCTTCCCCTTCACCAACTCCTGGTATCTGCCCGCTTTCTATGTGGGCAACGGCTGCACCCTCTTCGGCAACAACAACCAGGAGGACCTGGGCGTTGACTTTGGCGGCGACAACGCCGTGGAGGTCACCGACTACCTCATCGACCTGGTGAACAATCCCAACTTCGTGGTGGACGCCGACGGCGCCGGCATGGCCGGCCTCCGGGACGGCAGCATCCACGCCATCTTCACCGGCTCCTGGGACGCCCCCAGCATCAAGGAGATCCTGGGCGACAACATGGGCGCCGCCGTGCCGCCCACCTTCAACCTCAACGGCGAGACCAAGCAGATGATGGCCTACGCCGGCTCCAAGGCCATCGGCGTCAACGCCCACTCCGAGAACATGGTGGCGGCGGTGGAGCTGGCCATCTACCTGGGCTCCGCCGAGGCCCAGAAGCTCCATTACGACCTGCGCAGCACCATCCCCAGCAACACCGAACTCATGACCCACGAGGACATCGTCGCCGACCCGGTGGTGATCGCCCAGAACGACACCTTTGACCGTACCTCCATTCTCCAGCCCACCGTGTCCGCCATGGGCAACTGCTGGACCCCAGTGGAGAATATGGGCAAGGCCATCCGCAACGGCACCACGACCCACGACAACGCCGCGGAGCAGACCAGGGGCATGAACGACGCTATGAACAGCAACGGCATCAGCTGAAAGGGGTGAGGGACATAATGACGACAACGACAACGTTACAGAAGCAGGCGCTGATCGGCACCCGCGAGACCATCAAGGTCACCAGCTGCATGGAGGCCCTCCGCAGCGGAGGGCCTGAGACCAAGGCTTCCGCCTTGGTCATGGGTCTTGGCAACATGGTCCACAAGCAGATCCCCAAGGGGCTGCTGTTCCTGGCCGCCGAGATCGCGTACATCGTATTCATGATTCAGTCGGGCTTCCACAACCTCTCCATGCTGGTGTCCCTGGGCAGCGTGGAGCAGCAGGAGGTCTGGAATGAGGAGCTCCAGGTCTACCTGTACACCAAGGGCGACCAGTCCGTGCTGCTCCTGCTGTACGGCGTGGCTACCATCCTCCTGACCGGCTTCATGTTCTGGGTCTGGCGTGGCTGCCTCAAGAGCGCCTATAGCGCCGAGCTCACCGACAAGGCGGGCCGCCATGTGGCCAGTCTCTACGAGGACATGCTGAACCTGCTGGATGAAAACCTGTACCGGCTGCTGATGACGCCGGCCATGTTCTTCATCGTCATCCTCAACATCCTGCCCCTGGTGTTCATGATCTGCATGGCCTTCACCAGCTACAGCAAGATTGACGACCATCTGGTGCTCTTCGACTGGGTGGGCCTGAAGAACTTCGCCACTCTGTTCGACAGCGGCAGCGTTCTGGGCGGCACCTTCTGGTCGGTGCTGGTGTGGACCCTGGTGTGGGCGTTCTTCGCCACCTTCACCAACTACTTCTTCGGCATGATCCTGGCGATTATCATCAACCGCAAGGACACCAAGGCCAAGGGCTTCTGGCGCTTCTGCTTTGTGATTTCCTGCGCGGTGCCCATGTTCGTGTCCCTGTTGATCATGCGCACCATGCTCCAGCCCGAGGGCGCGGTGAATGTGCTGCTGCGGAACATGGGCCTCATCCCCGATGGATCCAGCCTGCCCTTCTTCACCAACGCCACCTGGGCCCGGGTCACGGTCATTGTCATCAACATCTGGGTAGGCGTGCCCTACACCCTGCTCCAGCTCACCGGCGTGTTGCAGAGCATCCCGGCGGACCTCTACGAGGCCGCGGACCTGGACGGCGCCAGCAAGGTGCAGCAGTTCTTCAAGATCACCCTGCCCTACATGTTCTATGTGACCACCCCGTACCTCATCGCCACCTTCACCGGCAACGTGAACAACTTCAACGTCATCTACCTGCTCTCCGGCGGCGATCCGGTGACCAACCTGGCCTCTACCGCCGGCTCCACGGACCTGCTGGTGACCTGGCTCTACAAGCTGACCATCGACAAGCAGTACTACAACATCGGCTCCGTGGTGGGCATTCTGACCTTTGTGATTCTGGCCATCGGCTCCCTGCTGACCTACCGCAACAGTAAGTCCTACAAAGAGGAAGGAGGATTCTAAGCATGAAAGAGGAACGTCTCAAGAGCGTCAAGGCCACCCGCAAGCGCAACAACATTCTGATCCACATCCTCCTGGCGGTGCTGGCCTTTATCTGGGTATTCCCGGTGCTGTGGGTGATTATGACCAGCTTCCGGGCGGAGAAGGGGTCCTACGTCTCCACCTTCTTCCCCAAGGCGTTTACCCTGGACAACTACATCAAGCTGTTCACGGACACCACCATC
>CANRHK010000148.1 GCA_947630395.1 uncultured Oscillospiraceae bacterium | reverse complement strand
AAGACCACGATGTCGTCGCCGGTGGTGGCCTTGAAGGTGACCTCCGCGCCGGTGGAGCGGCCGATCCAGTTCTTCTGCTGGATCTTTACCCGCTCAATGTAGTCCAACTCATCCAGGTCGTCAATGAGCCGCTGGGCGTAGGCGGTGATCTTCAGCATCCACTGGGATTTCTCCTTGCGGATGACCGGGCTGCCGCAGCGCTCGCAGACGCCCTCCACCACTTCCTCGTTGGCCAGCACGCACTTGCAGGAGGTGCACCAGTTGACGGGCATGGTGGCCTTGTAAGCCAGGCCCTTCTTCCACAGCTGGAGGAAGATCCACTGGGTCCACTTATAGTAGTTGGGGTCGGTGGTGTCCACCACCCGGTCCCAGTCAAAGCCAAAGCCCAGCATTTTCAGCTGCCGGGTGAAGTTCTCAATGTTCTGCTTCGTCACAATGGCGGGGTGGATGTGGTTTTTGATGGCGTAGTTCTCCGTAGGCAGGCCGAAGGCGTCAAAGCCGATGGGGAACAGCACGTTGTACCCATCCATCCGCTTCTTGCGGGTGACGATGTCCATGGCGGTGAAGGGCCGGGGGTGGCCCACATGAAGGCCGGCGGCGGAGGGGTAGGGGAACTCAATGAGGCCGTAGAACTTGGGCTTATCGCTGCTGTCGGAGGCGGCATAGACCTTGGCCTCCTCCCAGCGCTTTTGCCACTTGGGCTCGATGGTCGCGAAATCGTACTTCACATTCATCACAACTTTCTTTTTCTTCTATGGTATCCGGAATCTTCCAGATGTTTTCATACCGGGTCATTATAATCGATTTTTCCCCGAATTGCAAGGGGCGGCGGGCACTTTTTTCCATGCCGCCGCATTTTCCCGGCGGATTTCCGGGGGAGGCCCCCCTCCGGCGGCGGGGCCTTTCTTTTCTTTCTTGTTACAAATTCCCTTTTTCGATTGCGGCGAAGAAAAATCTATAGTAGAATAGGGTAACATTTTAAGGGACCCCTTCTGCCCGGTCCCCGCTGCCCCTGAATGGAGGAAAATTTTCCACATGGACATGACTTACTTTCACGATATGGAGGCCAAAATCCCCCACGGGAAGGTGCGCACCCGCTTCGCCCCCTCCCCCACCGGCTATATGCACGTGGGGAATCTCCGCACCGCCCTGTACACCTGGCTGATTGCCCGCCACGCCGGAGGCACCTTCCTCCTCCGCATTGAGGACACCGACCAGGGCCGCTTGGTGGAGGGCGCCACGGACGTCATCTACCGCACCATGGCCGAGTGCGGCCTCACCCACGACGAGGGCCCGGACGTGGGCGGCCCCGTGGCCCCCTATATCCAGTCGGAACGCCGGGACACCTACGGCAAGTATGCCAAGCTTCTGGTGGAGCTGGGCCACGCCTACTACTGCTTCTGCGAGAAGGCCGAGTCCGCCGAGGACAGCGGCAACTTCACCAGGGAGAAGGACCCCTGCCGGGACCTGAGCCCCGAGGAGGTGCGGGGGAAGCTGGACGCCGGCCTCCCCTACGTCATCCGCCAGAAGATTCCCGAGGGCGGCGCCACCACCTTCCATGACGCCATCTTCGGGGATATCACTGTGGAGAACAGCACCCTGGACGACCAGGTGCTCTTAAAGCGGGACGGCCTGCCCACCTACAACTTCGCCAACGTGGTGGATGACCACCTGATGGGCATCACCCACGTGGTCCGGGGCAGCGAGTACCTGTCCTCCGCGCCCAAGTACAACCTGCTCTATGAGGCTTTCGGCTGGGAGGTGCCCACCTACGTCCACTGCTCCCCCGTCATGCGGGATCAGCACAATAAAATGAGCAAACGCCACGGAGACCCCTCCTATGAGGATTTGAGGGCTCAGGGCTATCTCACCGGCGCCATTCTCAACTACGTGGCCCTGCTGGGCTGGAGTCCCCGGGGCGGTATCGCCGAGCGGGAGGTCTTCTCCCTCCAGGAGCTGGCGGAGGTATTCGATATCCAGGGCGTGTCCAAGTCCCCGGCCATCTTTGACATTGAGAAGCTGAAGCACTTCAACGCCCTCTACCTCCGCGCCATGAGTCCCGAGGACTTCGCCAAAGCGGCAGAGCCCTATATCCGGCAGGCGGTGCCCAACCCCGCCATTGACGCCGCGGCTGTCTCCGCCCTGCTCCAGGCCCGGTGCGAGGTCCTGACGGAGATCCCGGAGAAGGTGGACTTCTTTGAGGCCCTGCCGGAATACGGCGCGGACCTCTTCACCAACAAGAAGTCCAAGACCAACAGCGAAGTCTCCCGGCGGATGCTGGAGGCGGCCATTCCCATGCTGGAGGCCCTGCCGGACTGGAGCCAGGAGAGCATCCACGGCGGTTTGGTGGCCCTGGCGGAGAGCCTGGGCGTGAAGAACGCCACCCTTATGTGGCCGGTGCGGATTGCCGCGGCCGGCAAGGCCGTCACCCCCGGCGGCGCGGTGGAGATTTGCCGCATTCTGGGCAGGGACGAGACCCTGCGGCGGCTGCGGCTGGGCCTGGAGAAGCTGGTATGAGCGCTCTGCAAGAGCAGGCCTCCCTGCTGCGGGCGTTTCTCCGCACGGACTTCCGCCGCCTGGCCCTGGGCTGCGGCGCCGGAATGCTGGCGGCGGCCATCGTGGGCTACTTCATCGGCGTGACCGTGCCGGAGACGGTGGGGGAGGT
The DNA here is from genome assembly GCA_947630395.1 of uncultured Oscillospiraceae bacterium. Classification (GTDB taxonomy): domain Bacteria; phylum Bacillota; class Clostridia; order Oscillospirales; family Oscillospiraceae; genus Pelethomonas. The sequence goes on along the minus strand of CANRHK010000148.1, from coordinate 3,636 downwards.
CCTGGAGGCCTTTCAGCAGATGGTGCTGGAGGCTGGAGTGATTGACGACACGGGAAACATCTCCGTCTTCGCCCTGCTGCGGAACAACTGGCAGGCCATGCTGACCTCCGCCGCCTACGGGGCCATCCCCTTTCTGTTTCTGCCCATGGTCAGCCTCATGACCAACGGAGCACTGCTGGGCCTCCTGGCGGGGTACTACCGGAGCAACGGCATGTCCATGGCCGCGTATCTGGCGGGCATCCTGCCCCACGGCGTCTTTGAGCTCAGCGCTCTGGTGCTGTCCATTGCCTGCGGAACCTGCCTGTGCAGAAACCTGTGCTATCTGGTTCTGGGCAGCTCCCGCCGGGTCCCGCTGGTGGACCTGCTCAGCAACCTGCTGCGGGTGCTGCTGCTGATTGTGCTGCCCCTGACCGTGGCGGCGGCGCTGATTGAGTGCTATATTACCCCTGTTGTCATGGGGCTGTTCCTGCCCGCCGGGACGACCCTTGCCGCACTGCCCATGATTCCGTGATGCTGGAGGTGCCTATGAAACGAATCCTTGCCCTTGTGTTGGCGGCCCTGCTGCTGTGCTCCACCGCGTTGGCGGCGGGGAGCGGCGCGGGCTTCCGCGGGTTCAGCCGCAAAAAAACGTACCGCGCTCAGTTCACCGACGTGGCGAAGAGCAGCTGGTATTACCAGAGCGTCGCCGACGCCTACGAGCTGGATCTGATGAATGGAAGCTCGGACACCGCCTTCTCCCCTAACGGCAATCTCTCTGTGGCGGAGACTGTGGCCCTGGCCTGCCGCCTTTTGAGCGCCTACACCGGCGACAACCACCAATTTGCCGCTGATACCCCCTGGTACAAGCCGTATGTCAACTACGCCGTGGAGCAGGGGCTCATCTCCCGCAGCCAGTTCTCCAACTATGACGCCGCTGCCGCCCGGTGGGAGGTAGCCGTCATCCTGGGGGCGCTGCCCAAGGCCATGCTCTCCCCCATCAACGAGGTCCAGAACAACGCTATCCCCGATGTGGCCCCCGGCAGCAGCTACCGCAGCGCGGTCTACACCCTCTACCGCGCCGGTATTCTGGCGGGCAGCGACGCCCAGGGCTCCTTCCTGCCCAAGAACTCCATTCTCCGCGGGGAGGCGGCGGCCATTGTGGTGCGCCTGGCCCTCCCCTCCCAGCGCAAGAGCTTCACCCTCACCGCCCAGCCGGTGACCCTCTACTCCGACAGCGGCGACCGCATCTCTGTCTCCCCCGGCGAGGCCATGGCCTACGAGGATTTGGGCTGGCGGCGGTCCGCCTTTACGGTGTCCTCCAGCAGCGGCGCGTCCGCCATTCTGAACGCCGTCACCCTCCGCCCCCGCCTCACCGGCACAAAGGATTTGGATGATGCCGTGGAGGACATCCTCTCGGAGATTCTCACGGACAGCATGACCACCTATGAAAAGGTGAAGGCCTGCTACGACTACCTCATCACCCACACCAGATCCGGCAGCTCGGCGCGCGTCACCGGCCGCGGCTCCTATCAGAACGCCGGCGACTATGCCGCCGTGCTGCGGGCCCAGAACGTGCTGGAGAACGGCACAGGCACCTCCGAGGACTACGCGGCGGCCTTCCTGGTCATGACCCGGCACATCGGCCTCAACTGCTATCTGTGTTCCGGGGAGATGAAATCCGGCAGCAGCTGGAGCTCCCACACCTGGAACATTGTCACCGTGGGCGGCACGGACTACGTGTTCGACGTCCAGGCGGAGGACAGCCTCGCCGGCAGCGGCAGAATCCAGTACTCCCGCTTCTGCAAGACCTTCTCCCAGGTGTCCCAGTCCTACCGGGGCTATAACGTCTCAGACGCCAAGGCCGGCTTCGGAAACTTCGCCAAGTAAAAAGGAGATAAGAACCGGCCCGCCGGACAAAACCGGCGGGCCGATTCTTTGGCGCCTATTGACGATGGAAGTCTGAAAGCGGGGCCTATCTGCGGACCTTGCGGCGGGACTTCTTCCTGCCGCCGCGGCTGTGGGGAAGCCGGCCGCCTATCAGCGCCGCCAGCAGGCCGCCCGCCGCCATGGCCAAGCCTACGCCCACCAGGCCGTTCTCCACGGCGACGGCATTGGCCGTCAGCAGGGACACCGCCACGGTCAGGGTCAAAAACACTACCACCACCGCCGGCACGGACAGCATATGCCTCCCCCGCATCACGCTGTACCCGCAGCCGAGAAGGGACGCTATCCCTGCCGACAGGCACACCAGCGGGTAGAGCTGCTGAAAGCCCAGAAGCCCTCTGTCGATGAACAGCGCCCACAGCAGCTGCATGGCCGCGTAGGAGGCCAGGGCCAGCAGCCCTCCGATCACGCTGTTCTTCACCAGCCCCTGGGGCAGGGACACCACGATTTTGGACATAATAAGGACCTCCCGGCAAAATGATACTGATACCTCAGTATATTGGCCGGGAGGTCCTCCTATGCGCGAAAAAAACGGCTTATTTGCTCTGACCGTCCTCCAGCTTCTCGGGCTCGGGCTCGGCGGACTTGTCCGCTTTCTTCCCTTTCTTGTCCACGGGCTGCTGGCTGTTGTTGGCGGACACGGCCCACTTGGTCAGCTCCATGCGCACCCGGTCGTCGCTGGTCTCAATGACGATGTTCTCCTCGCCCACATAGACGATGCGGCCCACAATCCCACCGATGGTGGTAATCTGGTCGCCCTTCTTCAGCGCGGCCCGCATCTCCTCCGCCTGCTTCTTCCGCTTGTTCTCCGGGCGGATCATCAGGAAGTACATGATGGCGAACATGGCAACCAGCATGATGATCATGGACAGACCGCCGCCGGCGGCGTTCGTTCCGCCGGTGGTGCTCAGACGCGCAGCGCTGAATACGATAGGCATCGTAATCCCTCCTTTGTGGATACTCGAAATTTGATTCCGCCGCGGCGGCGGAACGCACTTTGTTTATTATACAGGAAAATTGGCCCGTTGGCAAGCCCTAAATTTTCTCCTGCAGCCTCGCGCTGTACTCCTCCCGGAATGCCCCGTAGTCCCCCGCGTCCAGGGCCTCCCGGATCCGCTCCATGAGGGTGTTGTAGAACCACAGATTGTGCATCACCGCCAGCCGCATTCCCAGCATCTCCTCCGCCTTGAAGAGGTGGCGGAGGTAGGCCCGGGAGAAGCCGCGGCACACCGGGCAGCCGCACTCAGGGTCGATGGGCCTCTCGTCCAGCCGGTACTTCTCGTTTTTAATGTTCAGGCTCCCGCTCCAGGTGAAGAGCTTCCCGTGGCGGGCGTTCCGGGCGGGCATGACGCAGTCGAAGAAGTCGATGCCCCGCCAGACGCCCTCGACGATGTTGCTGGGCGTGCCCACGCCCATGAGGTACCGGGGCCTGTCCGCCGGCATGTGGGGCTCCACGGCCTCGATAATGCGGTACATGACCTCCGTGGACTCCCCCACCGCCAGGCCGCCGATGGCGAAGCCCTCGCAGTCCACCTGGGCAATCTGCTGCATGTGCCACACCCGCAGATCCTCAAAGGTGGCACCCTGGTTGATGCCGAATAGCATCTGGCCCGGGTTTACGCAGTCCGGCAGGGCGTTCAGACGGTCGTGCTCAGCCTTGCAGCGAATGAGCCACCGAAGGGTACGCTCACAGGACACTTTGGCGTAGTCGTA
>CANRHK010000147.1 GCA_947630395.1 uncultured Oscillospiraceae bacterium | reverse complement strand
GGGGATGACGCTGCTGATGGGGGCGGTAGACAGGTGGCTTCTGCTGAAAGCCCCCCAGGAGATTCCCAGCATGGTTTCCGCCCTGGCGTTGGCGTACCACCTGGCGAGGGACGCCCTGCTGGCGGCGCTGGTGGTGTGCACGGCGGCTGCGCTGCGAAAAAGATAATGCAACAAACGGGAGGGGGGGGTCTGCCCCTCTCCCGTTTCAGCAGTCCCGGGGCGGACCGGCGGGCCGCTCCACGCCCGCCGCCCAGCGGGGCTTCCATCTGTTCCGGTTCCGGGTGAATGCCCGCTTCAGTTCAGCCACAGTCAGCTCACCATCCGGACAGCGGCGATGTCAGTAGCCCCTTCTCCGGTCCACCAGGTGGTCCGGCAATTCTCCGGCGGCGTAGCGCCGGAGGCTGCGGCAGAACATGTTCACATCCAGATCGCAGGTGAGGGCGAGGGCCATGTTGCCGGAGACGTGGGGGGTGAGGATGGTGTTGGGACAGCGCCGGAGGGGGTGGTCCGGGGGCAGGGGCTCCGGCGTCATCACGTCCAGGGCCGCGCCGGCGATGGCCCCCGCCTGGAGGGCCTCCACCAGGGCGTCCTGGTCGATGAGGGCCCCCCGGCCCGTATTCACCACGTAGGCGGTGGGGGGCAGGAGGGCAATCCTCTCCCGGGAGAGGATGCCTACGGTCTCCGGGGTGGCGGGCAGGGTCAGGATGAGGGCGTCCGCCCGGGGGAGGGCGCTGTCCAGTGCCCCGACGGGGATCACCCGGTCGAAGGCCGGGTCGCCGCACGTTCCGCTGCGGTTCACGCCGGTGACGGAGGCCCCCAGGGCCTTCAGCCGGTGGGCGGTGTGGGTGCCCACGTCGCCGGTGCCCAGCAGGACTATGCGGCTGCCGGTGATGGATCGGATGGGGGTGTAGCAGGGCCATTGGCCTGCCGCCATGGCGGTCTGGTACTCCGGCATACGGCGCAGCAGCATCAGAAGGACCATCAAAATGTGCTCGGAGATGGCGGGGCCATAGGCCCCGGAGGCGTTGGAGAGGAGACAGTCCGGGCGGGGCCAGACGCTGTCGGGCAGATAGCCCTCCACCCCGGCGTAGTCGCTGCAAAGCCAGCGCAGCTTCTCCGCGCCTTTCAGCAGGCGGGGCGGCACATGGCCGAAGATGACCTCATAGCGTCCGATGTTTTGCGCCAAGGCGGCGTTGTCCGACGGGCTCTCGGAGTCATAACAGGTGACAGCGAAGCCAAGGGCTCCGGCGGTATCGCCGATGCGCTGCCGGTAGCCGTCATTCATGAAGTTCACATACACTGCCAGCTCTCTCATGTGGGGTTCTCTCCTCTCAGCATGTCCAGAATGTGTTCGGCGGTCCGCACGCCGTCGGCGGCGGCGGACAGGATGCCCCCCGCGTAGCCCGCCCCCTCGCCGCAGGGGTACAGGCCCCGGACGGCGGACTGGCTGTCCTCCCCCCGGAGAATCCGCAGCGGGCAGGAGGACCGGGTCTCCACCGCCGTCAGAACCGCGTCCGGGTCCGCGTAGCCCCGGACCTTCCTGTCCAGGGTGGGCAGGGCCTGGGCCAGGGACTCGCACAGCCAGTCCGGCAGGACCTCCCACAGATTGCACCAGCGGACGCCGGGGCGGTAGGTGGGCAGGACCTTCCCCGGGCCCGCGGAGGGGCGGCGCTGGAGAAAATCCTCCACCCGCTGGGCCGGGGCGATGAAGCCGCCGCCCCCGGCGGCATAGGCCAGGGCCTCCAACTCCCGCTGGAAGGCGATGCCTGCCAGGGGGCCGGTTCCGGGGAAATCCTCGGGGGTGACGCTGACCAGGAGGCCGCCGTTGCAGTTCTCCCCGTCCCGGGCATAGAGGCTCATGCCGTTGGTGACAGCCCGGGCCCGCTCGCTGGCGGCGGCTACTACCTGCCCCCCGGGGCAGACGCAGAAGCTGAACACCCCGCGGCCGTTTTCCAGGTGGCAGCTCAGCTTGTAGCTGGCCGCCGGGAGGCGGGGGTGGCCCGCCAGGGCCTTGTACTGGGCCAGGTCAATATCCGCCTGCCGGTGCTCAATGCGGACGCCCACCGCCAGGGGCTTGGGCTCCAGGGGCACTTGGTTGGCGTGGAGCATCTCGAAGGTGTCCCGGGCGCTGTTGCCCAGGGCCAGCGCCGCCGCCTGGGCGGGGAGGGTGTAGGGGCCCTCGGGGCCCCGGACGCGGAGGGAGCGGAGGGCGCCGTCCTCCGTTTCCAGGCCCTCCAGGCGGTGGCCGAGGCGGATGTCGCAGCCCAGGGACAGGAGCTCCCGCCGGAGGCTTTGCAGCACCCTGTGGAGGTAGTCGGTGCCCACATGGGGCTTGGCGTCCACTAGGATGCTCTCCGGCGCACCGTGGGCGGTCAGGGCCTCCAGGATGAAGCGGTGGCGCATGTCGCGGGTGCCGGTGTTCAGCTTGCCATCGGAGAAGGCACCCGCGCCGCCCTCGCCGAACTGGACGTTGGAGTTTTCGTCCAGCGCGCCGCCGGACCAGAAGCGCTCCACGTCCGCCGCCCGCCGCTCCACAGCTTGGCCTCGCTCCAGGAGGATGGGGGGTGTGCCGCAGCGGGCCAACACCAGGGCGCAGAAGAGGCCCGCCGGTCCCGCGCCCACCACTACCGGGCGCGCCGAAGGCGCGGCCACCGCCTCCGGCAGGCGGTAGGGAGTCTCCTTGACCGCCGACACAGCTTTGTTGCGGCAATGGGAGAGGACTTTTTTCTCGTTTTTTACGGACACCCGGAGGGTATAGACTAAGGAGACGCCCTCACGGGCGTCCACGGCCCGGCGGAGAATCCGGCAGTCCAGAATATTTTCCGGCGGCACCCGCAGCACCGCCGCAGCTTTTTGCCGGAGGGTGCTCTCCGGCTCGTCCAATGTCAGCTTGACGCGCTCTATTTGCAGCACGGGGGCTCCTTTCTGCCCCGGATGGGGCAGGGCGTTTTCTGCTTTTACTATCTCCACTATACGATATTTCCGCTTGATTTGCAATCGGAAAGTGGGGGTGTGGGGAGTCCCTGCCGGGACGAGGGCTTGTGGGGCCTCCCCGGCCCCACGCCCCGGGTTACTTTTCCCGCGCGGGAAAAGTAACCAAAAGCGCGCCCAGGGGTTTCACCCCTGGGTACCCCAATGTGTTGATTTGTTTTGCGCTCGTCCTTCGGATGGTCTGGTCTAAACCGCGCTGCCATCCGTGTATGAGGCGAAGCGGCTAACTTGATATGTTCTTGCCCAGATTGATGCGCTGGGGCGGGGTGGATTGGGTGCGCTGGTTGGTTTCTGACTGTCTTTACTGCCTCCTGTCGCTCCGTTCCACTCCGCGAGGGAGAGACGGACGTACAACGAACCGTAGCGAAGGTCCGCGAAGCGGACTGGGCGCTGCATAGATATCTCCGTACAACAGCTTTGAAATAGACGCTTCGCTCCATATACGGACGGCAGTGATTTAGACCAAGCAGACTGGCAAGACAGCGTAAAACAAATCAACTCATTAGGGTTCTCAGGGGGGAACCCCCTGAGCGTGCTTTTGGGTACTTTTCCCACGAGGGAAAAGTACCGCCCCCCGTGCCGCCCGAAGGGCGGCTCAGTTCTGCGCCGCAGGCCGGTCCGGATAGGTCAGGAAAAGCCCCAATTTGGACTGGACAAACCGGAGGGGCCGTAGTAAAATGAGATTACCATTTCAAGGCAGGACGCGGTGAAAACCGCGCGGAACTCTGTATTCCAGAGAATTTATTCTATCCGAAGGAAGGGAGGCGGGCGCCTCCGGGCGCCTTACAACTATGGATTGGAAAACATTTGACGATCTGCTCTCCAAGGCGGGAGCCTGCACCGTGTACGAGGACTCCCGGGCCGTCAGCGGCGGGACCATGGCCGCCATGGTCCGCGTGAACGGCGTCAAGAAGCTGGCCGTGGCCGGCGACGCCGCCAAGTTCGAGGGTGAGGACGCGGGGGGCGTGAAACTCTGCGACCGCACCGTGGCCAACGCCGCCGCCCTCATGGAGACATTCCCCTATACCAAGCCCCAGAGCCACCAAGGTCACGCCTTTACTCTGGGCCTGGGCGACCGCTTGGGCGTGGCCGCCCCCGGCCAGCTCCGGGCTCTGGCCGGAAAGGACGTGTTCCCTATCCTGGCCCAGCAGTCTATCCGTGAGCTGACCCTGACGGGCCGCACTTTCCCCGACGTCATCGCCGCCGCCGCTTTCGGCGTGTTTGAGGCGGGCTACAAGGGCGGCTACGGCGCCGACGGCGACCACCTGAAGACCAAGGAGGAGATTAAGTACGCCCTGGACAGCGGCTGCACCATGATCACCCTGGACTGCTCCGCCCACATTAAGGACGACGCCGCGGGCCTCACCGGCGCGGAGCTGAAAGCGGCTTACGACGCCCTGCCCCAGGATCTGCGTGCTCACTATGAGTCCCGGTACGGGGACAAGGATCTGCCCCTGGTGGGCCGGCTGGACGCCGGGGAGCTGATGCATGTGGCGCTGGTGTTTTCCGGCGCGGTGACCCATGCCATCGACTGCTACCACTACATGGAGTCCATCGCCACCACCCCCTTTGACTTTGAACTGTCCATCGACGAGGCCCGGGCCGTCACCTCCCCGGCCGAGCACCTTATCATCGCCATGGAGCTGAAGGCCGCCGGAATCACCCCGGTCAGCGTGGCCCCCCACTTCTCCGGCGAGTTCGAGAAGGGCATCGAGTACCAGGGCAAGCTCAGCGATTTCGTCCGGGATCTCAAGATCCACCAGGAGATCGCCGAGAAGTACGGCTACAAGCTGAGCCTCCATTCCGGCTCCGACAAGTTCTCCGTGTTCTCTTCCTTCAGCAAGATCACCGGCGGGAAGATGCACGTGAAGACCGCCGGCACCAACTGGCTGGAGGCCGTCCGGGTCATGTCCAAGAAGGATCCCGCCCTGTACCGCCGGGCCCAGAAGTTCGCCCTGGAGAAGTACCCCGAGTCCTCCAAGTACTACCACGTGTCCACCGACCCCTACTCCATCCAGGATATCGACCTGCTCAGCGACGCTTATCTGCCCGAGCTGGTGGATCTGCCCGCCTCCCGGCAGCTAATGCACATCTCCTACGGGGTCCTGCTGGCCGAGGACTGGTTCAAGGGGCCCTTCTACGACATGCTGGACAAGAATGAGGAGAGCTACTACGAGGGCCTTGACCACCATATCAGCCGCCATCTGCGCTACCTCCTGTAATCGGTGACCCGAAGACAAGCGAATATCGGTATAGACGCGCCGGGCGTCCTCCGCGAGGAGGGCGCCCCGGCGCGTCTATACCGCCTGGAGGCGGTCCCGGCAGCAGGAATGGGTTCAGAAATTTTCACAGATGTTTCCGCAATAGGGACAGGTGCTTTGTGTATGGAGACAAAATTTTTTCGCTGGAAGAAAAAACCATTGACAGGACAAACCGCGCGGTGTTATGATTTAGACCGTTAAAGCGTAAAAAGACGATTGTCTTTAATGCGGAGACAGTTTTAATCTTTTTCGATGGAGGCGCAGCTGCCATGAGTATCCAAAACGCGTATTTACAGGGCTTGATGGAGCGGGTCGTCGCCCGCAACCCCGCCGAGCCGGAGTTTCACCAGGCGGTGCGGGAGGTCCTCTCTTCCCTGTCCCCCGTGGTGGAGGCCCGGCCGGAGTTCATCACCGAGGGCGTCATGGACTGCCTGGTGGAGCCGGAGCGGATCATCAAGTTCCGGGTGCCCTGGGAGGACGACCAGGGCCGCGTGCGGGTGAACCGGGGCTTCCGGGTCCAGTTCTCCAGCGCCATCGGCCCCTACAAGGGCGGCCTGCGGTTCCACCCCTCCGTCTATGAGGGCATCATCAAGTTCCTGGGCTTCGAACAGATCTTTAAGAACAGCCTCACCGGCCTGCCCATCGGCGGCGGCAAGGGAGGCGCGGACTTCGACCCCAAGGGCAAGTCCGACGCGGAGGTCATGCGCTTCTGCCAGAGCTTCATGACCGAGCTCTTTAAGTACATCGGGCCGGACACCGACGTGCCCGCCGGCGACATCGGCGTGGGCGGCCGGGAGATCGGCTTCCTCTTCGGGCAGTACAAGCGGCTGCGGAATGAGTTCACCGGCGTGCTCACCGGCAAGGGCCTCAGCTACGGCGGGTCCCTGGCCAGGACCGAGGCCACGGGCTACGGCCTCTGCTACTTCACCGGCTGCATGCTGAAGGACGCGGGCAGGAGCTTTGACGGGGCCACGGTGGTCATCTCCGGGTCCGGCAACGTGGCCATCTATGCCTGCCAGAAGGCTACCCAGCTGGGCGCCAAGGTGGTGGCTA
>CANRHK010000146.1 GCA_947630395.1 uncultured Oscillospiraceae bacterium | reverse complement strand
GACTGTTGTACGGAGATTTCTATGCGGCGCCCAGTCCGCCCGGAGGGCGGACCTTCGCTTTGGGTTCGCTGTTCGTTTTTTACGTTGACCAACTGCTGTCTGCTCCGTTCCACTCCGCAAAAGAAACATGTTTCGTTACGCTCCCCCGTAGAGGCGGATAATATCCGCCCCTACGCCTAGGCGAGGAATGCATGGCCGCCACGAAGGGTAATTGGCACCCCAAAACGGGGAGCGCGCCGATGGATTTTTCCCGCGAGGTTCGTAAGGACATACTGAAACAGCCGCTTCGCCTTATACACGGGACCCGGTCCGGTTTAGACAAAACCAGCCGCAGGGCGAGCGCAAAAATAATCATAACATTAGGAATACGTAAGGGGCGCCAGCCCCTTGCGCGCGCTTTTGGTTACTTTTCCCGCGCGGGAAAAGTAACCCGGGGACTGTGAGCACAAACAAGGTGCTTACAAGCCCGGTGGGGGCCGGAGGCCCCTATGCCAGGAACCGATGGACGATCTCCTCCATCTTCTCCCTCTCGGTCACATCGGTGAAGCGCACCCTCTTCTCCGCCAGCGCCGCCAGCCGCGCAGGTGCCGCCACGCCGGTGACGGCCTGGAGCTGGCCAATCCGCTCCACGCTGTCCGCCGCCGGCTCCTCGCCGATGGCCCTGAGCACGCTGTCGCAGAACTTGAAGGGACTGGCGGTGGAGGCGAAGACCGCCGGCGTCATATCGCCGGTCTCCCGGCGGTAATCGGCCAGCACCTTGGCCGCTACAGCGGTGTGGGGGTCAATGAGGTAGCCGCCCCTGTACAGCTTCCCGATGGCGGCGGAGGTGTCCTCCTCGCCGCAGAAGCCGCCGTAGAAGATCCCGTCCAGTTTGTCCTTCATCTCTTTGGAAATCTCATACCGTCCGGTGCCGGACAACCGGGACATGTAGTCCCGGACCAGGGCGTCGTCCTTGCCGCTGAGATCAAAGAGCAGCCGCTCCAGGTTGCTGGAGATCAGGATGTCCATGGAGGGGGACATGGTAGTGTGGAAGGGCCGGTTGCGGTCGTAGACACCGGTACGGATGAAGTCCGTCAGCACGTCGTTGCGGTTGGAGGCGCAGATCAGCTTCTTCACCGGCAAGCCCATCCGCCTGGCGTAATAGCAGGCCAGGATGTTGCCGAAATTGCCGGTGGGCACACACACGTTGATGCCCTCCCCCAGTCGGATGGCCCCCTGGTTCAGCAGGTCGCAGTAGGCGGAGATGTAGTAGACAATCTGGGGCATCACGCGGCCCCAGTTGATGGAGTTGGCGGAGGACAGAAAGTACCCCCGGCCCGCCAGCTCCTCCCGTATGGCCGCGTCGGAGAAAATCCGCTTTACGCCGTTCTGCGCGTCATCGAAGTTGCCCCGCACGGCGCAGACGCCCACGTTGGCCCCCTCCTGGGTGACCATTTGCAGCTTCTGGATCTGGCTGACGCCGTTTTCCGGGTAGAAGACCAGAATCTTGGTCTGCTGCACGCCGGCAAATCCCTCCAGGGCCGCCTTGCCGGTGTCGCCGGAGGTGGCCACCAGGATGCAGGCGGTCTTCTTCTCCCCCGTCCTCCGGAGGCTGGCGGAGAGCAGATGGGGCAGCATTTGCAGCGCCATGTCCTTGAAAGCACTGGTGGGGCCGTGCCACAGCTCCAGGCACCAGGTGTTTTCATCCACCTGCCGCAGGGGCGCCACAGTGGGGGCGTCGAACTTTCCGCCGCCGTAGGCGCTCTCCGCATAGGACCGCAGCTCCTCGGTGGCGAAATCCTCCAGGTACTTTCCCATCACGTAGGCCGATCGCCGGCAGTAGTTCATAGGGCACATGGTCTTCAGATCCAGCGCGCCCAGCTCCGGGAAGTACACCGGTGTGAAGAGACCGCCATCCCGGCTGAGACCCATCTTGATGGCCTCGGCGGCGCTGACGCGCAGGGTTCTGTCTCTTGTGCTCAGATATTCCATAGTTAGGTCCTCCATACCGCGTTCTCAGAACGCGCTGATGATATAGTTGATTTGGGGCGCTCCCCCGCCCTCCCTGGGCAGGACCTCCGCCACATCGAAGCGGCAGGGGCAGTCCAGCCTCTTTTGGGCCAGATAGAGTCCGGCGGCCAGCCGCACGCGCCGCTGCTTGGCCGGCGTCACCCACTCCCTGGGCAGGGCGATGGCCCCCGCTGAGCGGGTCTTGACCTCCACAAAGCACAGCGTCCTGTCGGGGGCGGCGGCGATGATATCGATCTCCCCCCACCGGCAGCGGTAGTTCCGCGCCAGCAGGCGGTAGCCCCTCTCCAGCAGCCACGCCGCCACGGCCTGCTCCCCTTGATCCCCCCTGGCCTTCCGCTTATCCACGGCGCGCGGCCTCCCACTTCTTGAGAAAGCTCCTCCGGTGGATGGGGCTGGGGCCGTGCTTGTCCAGCATCTCATAGTGGAGCCTGGTGCCGTAGCCCTTGTGTCTGTCAAAGGCGTACTGGGGGTATTTCTCCGCCATCTCCTCCATGTATCGGTCCCGGCTCACCTTGGCCAGGATGGAGGCGGCGGCGATACTGGCGCTGCGGCTGTCCCCCTTCACCACCGTCTCATGGGGCGTGGTGAGGGCGACGCGGGATCCGTGGTCCCGGTTGCCGTCGATGAGGGCGTAGTCCGGCTGGGGATCCAGGGCGTCCATGGCCCGCTGCATGGCCAGCATGCGGGCGTTTAGTATGTCGATATCGTCGATCTCCCGGGCGGATACAGACGCCACCGCCCAGGCCAGAGCCCGCTCCTGGATCTCGTCAAACAGCCTGTCCCGCCGCCTGGGCGTTACCTGCTTGGAGTCGTTCAGGTAGGGCAGCTCCAGCCCCTGGGGCAGTATCACCGCGGCGGCGTACACCGGCCCCGCCAAGGGCCCGGCCCCCGCCTCGTCGCAGCCGCAGATCAGGCAGTGTCCCTCCGCCATGGCGGCACGCTCCAGCGTCCACAGATCAGCCATGCTCCGCCTCCATATCCTCCGGCAGCTCCAGTGTAAAGCGTCCCAGCCTGCCGGCGCGGAACTCGTCTAAGAGGATCTTTGCCATCCGCCCGGTGTCGATCTCCCCGCCCCGGAGGACAAAGCCACGCTTCCTCCCGGCCTTCTCCAGAAGCGTGTAGCCGGTGTCGGACTCCTCCGCCTCCACCTTGTAGCGCTCCAGCAGGGCCTGGGGGTAGCGCCTCCCCAGGTATTCCATCAAATGGCAGGCCAGGGTCTCGGTATCTATAATCTCGTCCCGCACCGCGCCGGTGTAAGCCAGGCGCATGCCCACCTGGGGGTCGTCAAACTTGGGCCACAGCATGCCCGGCGTGTCCAGCAGCTCCAGGGTCCTGTCCACCGGCACCCACTGCTTGCCCCGGGTGACGCCGGGGCGGTCCTCTGCCTTGGCAATCCTCCGGCCCGCCACCTGGTTGATGAAGGTGGACTTGCCCACGTTGGGAATGCCCAGGATCATCACCCGGATCACCCGGCCAGTCTGACCCTTCTCCGCGTAGGCCAACAGCTTGTCCGCGAGCAACTCCCGGACGGCAGGGGCAAAGCGGTTGACACCCTGCCCCGCCTTCGCGTTCACCTCCAGCACCGCGCAGCCCCGGGCGCGGAACCAGGCCGCCCACTGCTTTGTGGCGGCGGCGTCCGCCAGGTCTGTCCGGTTGAGGATGATCAGCCGGGGCTTCCCCGCCGTCAGCTCCCCCACGTCGGGGTTCCGGCTGGAGAGAGGAAGACGGGCGTCCAGGATCTCGCACACCGCGTCCATGTGCTTCAGCTCCGCCTGGATCATCCGCCGGGTCTTGGTCATGTGGCCGGGGTACCACTGGATATTCATTTGGCTGTCCTGCTCCCTGGCCATCTTATCCTCCTATTTGATAAATCCGACGCGGCTCCAGTCCCGCTCCCCCTTATCGGGGTTCGTCGGGTCCGTGGGATCCGGCGTCTTGCCGGGGGTCAGCAGAAACAGGGCCTTGCCCTGGATATATCCCTCGTTTACCGGGCCCAGCATGGTGCTGCGGCTGTCGGTACTGCTGTTGCGGTTGTCACCCATGATGAACACCTCGTCCTCGGCCAGCGTCACCGGGAAGGTCAGCCCCTCCATGGAGTAGGTGGGCTCCTTGATATAGGGCTCCTCCAGGGCCTCCCCATCCACATAGACGGTGCCAGAGACAAAGTCGATATCCACCGTCTGGCCGCCGGTGGCCACAATCCGCTTGACGATGGTCTCGCTCAGCTCCGCGTTGTAGGCGTTCACCACCACCACGTCGCCCCGCTTGTAGCCGCCGAACAGGTTGCTCAGCACCACCAGCCTGTCGCCGGTGTAGAGGGTGTCCTGCATGGAGGGGCCGCTGACGCCGATGAGCCGGACGCCGAAGGTGAAGAGCAGTACCACCCCCACCACCGCCACAATCAGCGCCTGGGCCCAGGAGTAGAGGATGCCCTCCAGAGATTCCGGCTCCTGCTCCTCCGGCTTCTTCTCCCGGACAGTCCGCTCCTTGGACGGCCCGCCGGTCCATGTCCAGCTCTGGGATTGCCGCTTGCCCCTTGCCATACCGCTACCTTCTCTCCAATTCCCGCCCGCGCCAGGGCGTGGACGGGAAGAATCATAATCGTTTCGCCGCCGCCTGTGTACTGCCCCACAGAACTCGATCACAGAAAAGTCCTTTCGTCTTTCATTGGCGGACACATTTCTTTACTACGGTATCATACCACAAAACCGCACAAAGTACAACCGCGTTCTTTTCGTCGAAACGCGAGAAAAAGCCGCCCTTCGGGCGGCTTTTTTCGTTCCCAATGTTATAGCTTCTCGCGGATCTTGGCAGCCTTGCCCACACGGTCGCGTAGGTAGTACAGCTTGGCCCGGCGCACCACGCCGTGACGCACCACCTGGATCTTGTCGATGGTGGGGGAGTGCAGGGGAAAGACCTTCTCCACGCCCACGCCGTAGGAGATACGGCGCACGGTGATAGTCTCCTCGATGCCGCCGTGCTTCTTGGCAATCACGATGCCCTCGAAGACCTGGATGCGCTCACGGGCGCCCTCCTTGACCTTCACGTGCACACGGACGGTGTCGCCCACCAGGACTTCAGGCATGTCCTTCAGCTGGGACTTGGTCAGTTCTTTGATGAGATCCATGGAAAATTTCCTCCTAATTTATAGGCGTTCATAACAATTTTCGCGGCAGGTATCTCATGGACCCACCCTTGACAGAGGACCGCCCTTTTATCAGCCGTAATAGGATACCACACTTCGCGGGAAAATGCAAGAAGAATTTTCATATTTTTTGCTCTTTTTGCTCTTTCAGAACCGCAGGGACAGGCAGGACAGCCCGCCGTCCAGCTTCCGGAACTCGGAGGTGTCCACAAAAATCACCTCATAGCCCACCGCCCGGACAGCCCGCTCCACCGCCGGGTAGCCCTGGGGCACAATCACCGTGCCGTTGACCCAGATGCAGTTGGCGGCGTAGGCCTCCTCGTCGGGGATGACAATCTTGTGGAAGCCCGCGAAGTCCGGCTTATCCACAAACTCCCCGGACACCAGCAGATTGTTGTTCTCCAGGTAGTTGACGCCGGTCTTCAGGTGCAGCACCTTCTCCAGGGACACCTCGGACCCGGTGAGGCCGTACCTCTCCAGAATGGCGATGAACTGACGGATACCCTCGGCGTTGGTGCGGGCGGATCGTCCCACGTAGAAGTGGCTGCCCACCATCATCACATCACCGCCCTCCAGGGTGCCGGGGGCCCGGATATATTCAATTTTATCATCCGGAAAAAACCGCTTTACCGCGCCCAGAATCTGGTCCTTCTCCCCGTTTCGGGAGGGTGCGCCGGGGTTGGTGATAATGGCGCATTTTCCGGTGATCACCGCCGGGTCCTCCACAAAGCAGGAGTCGGGGTACCGCTCGTCCGCCGGCAGCACCGTCACCGTCACGCCGCAGCGCTCCAGGGCGGTGATATAGCTGTCGTGCTGCCGCAGCGCCAGCTCATAGTCCGGCTTCCCCAGCTCGGGGGCGGAGGTGATCCCATCCACTATGGCCCGGCAGGGGCGCCGGACGATGGCATGTTTAAACATACTGCTGTTCCTCAATTCCTCTCACTGGCTTACTTCATCACCTTGGCCATGATGGCCAGGCCCCGGTCGATCTCGTCCTTGGTGATGACCAGCGGCGGCAGGAGACGTAGCGTGTCGCTGCCGGCGGTGAGGCACAGCAGGCCCTCGGCCATCAGCTTGTCCTTCAGCTCCTTGTGGGTCATGCCCTGGACGCCCACGCCGATCATGAGGCCCATGCCCCGAATGCCGGAGACATAGGGGCTGTTCAGGGCGGCGAT
>CANRHK010000145.1 GCA_947630395.1 uncultured Oscillospiraceae bacterium | reverse complement strand
TGAATCCGCCGCCCCGGATGGTGCACTGTGACCGCGTTGGTGGTGCACGGCGACCGCTGAAATGGTGCAACGCCGCCGGCAGTATGGTGCTTTGAAAACGGCTCCTGTATAATGGACTTGCATCGTCAGATGCGAATCTATTCAGGAGGTCGGAAAATGACCAATTACAAAGAGATCTTGAGACTGAAAAGTCTCGGACTGACGCACGTGGACATCGCGTCAGCCTGCGGTTGCGGCAGGAATACTGTGACCAGGACCCTCAGCAGGGCGCGGGAGCAGGGAATCACCTGGGACTCCGCGCAAGCCCTTACACCGGAGGAGCTTCGCAAAAAGCTCTTTCCAGAGGAGGCCACAAAGCCTCAGTACAGGATGCCGGACTACGAGAAGGTCCACCGTGAGTTGCAGCGCCCCGGCGTCACGCTGAGCCTGCTGTGGGTGGAGTACTGCGAGGAGTGCCGCGCTGCGGGGGAGCTGCCGTACCAGTCCACGCAGTTCAACAAGTACTACGCGGACTACGTCCACAAGACGAAGGCCACCATGCGCCTGGAGCATCGACCCGGCGAGACGATGCAGGTGGACTGGGCGGGCCAGACGGCCTCTGTCCTGGACACAGACACTGGGGAGCTCATTCCCGCGTATCTTTTCATCGCCGTTCTTCCGTACAGCGGTTACGCCTACACGGAGGCCTTTCTGGACATGAAGCAGGAGGCCTGGATCACCGCCCACGTGAACGCCTACCGCTTCTTCGGCGGCGTCACGCGCATCCTGACCCCGGACAACCTGAAGACTGGCGTGCTGAAGAACAACCGGGACGAGACCGTTCTGAACAAGTCCTACCAGGAGATGGCCGAGCACTACGGCACGGCCATCCTTCCCGCAAGGCCCCGCAAGCCCAAAGACAAGGCCTTTGTGGAGGACTCGGTGGGCGTGGTATCCACATGGATCCTCGCCGCTCTGAGGGACCGGCAGTTTCTCTCGCTCTGGGAACTGAACGAAGCGATTGCTGAAAAGCTCTATGAGTTCAACCACAAGCCCTTTCAGAAGAAGGACGGCAGCCGCGCGGAGCTGTTCCGGGACGAGCAGCTCTTCCTCCAACCGCTGCCGCCTGTGCCCTTCGAGCTTGCTGTATGGAAGGTGGCTGTGGTCCAGTACAACTACCACATCAGCGTGGACAGGCAGAATTACTCCGTGCCCTACGAGTACATAAAGCGGAAAGTGGACGTGAGGCTGACGCGCTCCGCCGTGGAGGTCTTCTTCGAGGGCCGCCGGATCGCGTCGCACCCCAGGCTCTACGGCAGGCCCAACCAGTACAGCACGAGCGAGGACCATATGCCTCCGGAGCACCAGGAGTACCTGCAGTGGAACGGCGAGCGCTTTGAACGCTGGGCCAGACAGATCGGTCCCAATACGATGACCGTGGTGAAGCTGTTCCTCTCAGCCCACAAGGTGGAGCAGCAGGGGTACAAGTCCAGCATGGCTCTGCTGAAATCCGCGGAGAAATACTCCAAGACCAGATTGGAGGCCGCCTGTAAGCTGGCGCTCTCCTTCACAACGACGCCCAGCCTAAAGAGCATCCAGTCCATCCTTCGCTCCGACCAGGATACGCTCACAGAGGAGCCAGAGCAATCCAAGCCCTCCCCGTACAGTTTCACCCGCGGGGCCGAGTACTACAGGAGGGGCAACTGATGTTCACAAATGAGACCTTCGCAAAGCTCCAGGAGATGCACCTGGGCACCATGGCGAGGCAGTTTAAGGCTCAACTGGACGATCTGCAGTATGCCTCCATGTCCTTTGAGGACAGGTTCGGACTGCTGGTGGACGCGGAATGGGCCGCGCGCAAGAGCAACCACCTGCTCCGGCTCATCCGAAACGCCGACTTTTCCATTCCCGGCGCCAGTGTTGAGGATGTGGAGTACCTTCCTGACCGCCATCTCAACAGGGACCAGATCCTGCGCCTGGCCTCCTGTGCATACATCCAGGAGGCACACAACGTCATCCTGCTGGGAGCGACCGGGGCCGGGAAGACGTACCTGGCCTGTGCCCTGGGCAATGCCGCCTGCCGGACCTGCTGGTGGAGCTCTCCGTGGCCCGGAGCGAGGGGACGTACCGGGAGTACATGAAGAAGCTCCGGAAGGTGCGGCTGCTCATCCTGGACGAGTGGCTGTTGTACCCACTGAAGGAGAACGAGGCCCGGGACGTGCTGGAGTTGGTCGAGTCGCGGGCGAAGACCGCGTCCACGATCTTCTGTTCCCAATTCGATGTCCCCGGCTGGCACGAGAACCTCTACGACCCGACCCTGGCCGACGCCATCTGCGACAGGATCGTATACGATTCCTATGTGATACGGATCGACGGCGACACCATGCGCAAGCGCAAGGGCATCATAAATGAGTGACCCAACAGGGACCGGGCCCGTGCACCACGCCCCCGGTTCCCACGCACCATTTGGCCGGTCACCGTGCACCAATTGGCCGGTCAAGGTGCACCACGGCGCGCGGTCAAGGCGCACTGGCGGGGCGGCGTATGCACTATCGGGGATATGCGGCGTATGAGTATCCGGAGGGGGTGTGGCGCCAAACTTTCCGCGATTGTCCGCTGACCTCGCAGACTACTATTTGACTATTATTCCCGCAGATACGCAAAAACGCCTGGAACAATTGCGCTGCAATCGTTCCAGGTGTTCCACCTTTTCTGCCTTTAATTTGTGTAATACGCCGAAACCATTGTAATTACAGCGTTTTCCCTTTGACGGCCATGAGACTCCGACTCTAAATGCCGCTGGTTCGAGTCCAGTCAGGCGTACCATTGAAGAGGTATACGAACACCTTATCTAAAGGAAGTGTCGCGGTATACCGAAACGTGTTCGCCCTCATAGTCGAGATAGACGACTATGAGGGCGAAACGCGTTTACAGACCAAACACGCCACATATAAGCAAATCCGTGCCTGGGTCAAGAAACACTACGGCCTGCATGTCAGCAACCTCGCCATTTCGTGGACAAAGGACCTCTGCGGGCTTGCCAAGCGCCAACAAACGGACACTAAAGGAGCCCACGGACCTTACGCTGCGAATCTGACGCCTGAAAAGGCAGAGGCAATCCGAGCGGCGTTTATTCGGTTTGGGATCATCAAAAGTGAATGATACGAGAAAAAGGACAGCCGTGCGGCTGTCCTTTGCGTTGTGCAGAAAAATTAGCCTCGCCTGCCGTCCGCGCCCTCCATCCGGGCGCAGATTGACATGCGGGGCAATATTTTGGCAAAACCCCCTTGAAATAGGGGGCGCTGGAATGTATAATAAAGCCGTGAGACAATAAAAGGCAGGCCGCGGGGTGTTGGCAGCACCCCACGGCCCTATGCAGGAGAGGCGACCTCCCACACAGCTGAAAACAGCGCCACTCTCATTATACCCGCCCTTGTGAATTTTTACAAGGGGGAAGTAGATGGGTTTGTGTGTCCTTTTTGGCGGTGCAGGGGCATATCCTGCGCCGCCTTTGTTGTCTCGCCGGAACCCAAAAGGGGGCGGGAGCGATCCCGCCCCTGGCGGGGACCGTCGAGAACAGCAATTTCGCCGCCCAGAGCGGCAAAACAAAAGGAGGACACATAAACCCATGAGAAAACGCGCTTTATCTATTTTGCTTTGCGCCGCGCTGGTGCTGTCGCTGGCCGCCTGTGGCGGTGGACAGACCGGCAACAACAGCACCGAGCCGCCCGCCGGAAGTACCAGCGGCAGCCAGCAGACCACCGGGAACAACGCGGACGACAAGCAGAACACCGATTCCAGCAAGGACAAGGAGCCAGACAATACCACGCCGGAAAAAACGAATCCCGCGGAAAGCAGCACTTCGGAGACGAAAGAAGAGTTCAAGGCCGGAGATTTTACGTTCACCTTTGAGGACGGCGTACTGACCATCTCCGGGCAGGGTGCGCTGGATCAGGATGCCCTGAGTGTTGGCCTGGGGGGCCTGAGCTTGTATGTTGAAGATGTGAAACAGCTTGTGCTGGAAGAGGGCGTGACGGAGATTGGGGAAGAAGCGTTTAAGGGTTGGTCGATGACCAGCGTGACTATCCCGGAGAGTGTGACAAAAATTGGAGACGAAGCCTTCTGGCAGTGCTCGTGGCTGACCAGTGTGACCATGCCGGAGAGCGTGATGGAGATGGAGATTGAAAGATGTGCCTTCGGCTATTGCGGTCTCCCCGACGACCTCACCAACATAACCATTCCGGAGGGCACGACGGCGATTGGCCCAGGAGCCTTTACCTGCACTCCCTGACCAGCGTGACCATCCAGGAGGGTGTGACAGAGATTGGGGAAACCGCCTTTACGGGTTGTACGTCCCTTACCAGCGTGTCTATTCTTGCCAGTGTAACGCAGATTGGTAGAAATGCCTTTTATGGCTGCCCCCTAACCAGCGTGGACATCCCCAACCCCGACGCCATCTTGGGGCCAGATGCCTTTGACTTCGGCGTGACCGTCAACCAATAACCGGGGCTATCCCAAAATACAGAGCAAGGCCGAACACATTTGCCGTGTGTCCGGCCTTTTTCTGCTTTCTCTGGCCGCGTCTGCCGCTCACATTTTGCCCTGCCGTCCCGCCCCTTATGTGCCCCACCGCCTCACAGCGTTGGCCGCATAAGGGGCATTTTCTTTTTGAGAATTATGGTCTACACGAAAAATGCAAGCATAGACTTCGTCACCACTACGTGGTGACTGAAGTCTACCGCCCGTTCCGCTTTCGCGGACCGGCCTTGCTTGTTGGGGACACCACTTCGCTACGCTCGTGGTTTCCCCAAGCCTCTTCTGTGCTTCGCACCCAGCTTTTTCTCCGCAATCAGATATGCGCTGCCACGCCGTATAAACTCAGGAATCAGTTTTTGAGTTTGTACGGCGTATGTGTGTATAAACTCAATGGAATCCGGCGTCCCAGGGCTGCTGGTTCTGAGTTTATGCGGCGCATGTGTGTATAAACTCGATGGGCGTCGGCGTTCCCCAGGGCTGCTGCTTCTGAGTTTGTACGGTGTTTGTGTGTATAAACTCGCTGGGCGTCGGCATCCCCCAAGGCTGCTGGTTTTGAGTTTATGCGGCGTATGTGTGTACAAACTCGATGGAATCCGGCGTCCCAGGACTGCCGGTTCTGAGTTTATGCGGCGTATGTGTGTACAAACTCGATGGGCGTCGGCGTCCCCCGGGGTTGCCGGTTCTGAGTTTGTACGGCGTATGTGTGTATAAACTCCAGGGCCGGGTATGCGCTACAGCTGCACACACCCTAAATCAGATATGCGGTATCACGCCGCATACTAGAAATTGACTATGCGGCGTTTTAACACACATACTCATTCAGCGGAATGATGTCTGCTGTCCGGCCCCAAACAGCCCAAACCGTCGTCCGAGGCACGGGGCCGGACCGCTGACGCGGACCGCCCCCGTATCAGGAAAGGGGGTGGCCCGTCGGGAAACGGGGATGGAAGAAAAAAGCCAGTGTGCCCTCCCCCGTCACCTTTTGTGGAATACTCAGGGTTGGGTCGCACTTGAAAAATCACGGAGAATCCTGTAAAATAGGAATGAATATTTCACCGGCGGGGAAAGGAGGGAAACGCCATGGGGGCGGCCAAAAGGTTCACGCAGAATCCCGGCAACAACGCCATCTGCTACTACCGATACAGTTCCGGCGCACAGCGCGACGTCAGTATCGACCAGCAGCGCGAGGCGGCACATGATTACGCCAAGGCCCACGGATACCACATCGTCAAGGAGTATGAGGATCACGCCATTTCTGGCACCAGCGAGGACCGTCCGCAGTTCCAGCAGATGTTGTATGAAGTGGAGAAGCTGCGCCCGGCCTACCTGGTCCTTTGGAAAACGGATCGCCTCTCCCGTGACCGGATCGATTCTGTCCTCGCCAAAAAGCGGCTCCGGGAGTGCGGCGTCAAAATCTCCTATGTCGCGGAAACCATCCCGGACGACGATGAAGCCACACAAATTCTGATGGAGAGCATCTATGAGGCCATGGCGGCGTCGTTTATCGTGTCGCACCGGAAAAACGTCGTGCGCGGTCTGACCTACAATGCCGAGAACGCCTTGTACAACGGAATCAAACTGCTGGGCTACACCGGCAAGCCTGACCAGAAGTACGAGATCGACGACGACACGGCCACCATTGTGCGGCGTATCTTCCAGGAGTACGCGGAGGGAGTGCCGCTGCAAAAGATTTGTGACGGGCTGAATGGTGCAGGCTTGCGGACAGTCCGGGGAAACCGATTTACCGTCAACGCTCTGCGCAACATTCTGATGAACCGGGCGTACATCGGGGAATACAGGTACGGGGAAATCGTGATACCGGGCGGGATGCCCCGTCTGGTTGACGACGAGGTGTTTCTGGCGGCGCAGGCAAGGCTGGACGCCAACAAGCGCGGCGGTAAGGGT
>CANRHK010000144.1 GCA_947630395.1 uncultured Oscillospiraceae bacterium | reverse complement strand
GTGCCATATAGGGGTGGATGCGTTCAGCGGGCTTGTGCATACGATAGAGGTCACTCCGGCCAATGTCCATGATGTGGCGGCAGCGGCCAAACTCATACGGGAGGATGACGAAGTTGTATATGGGGATTCCGGTTATCTGGGCATTGAGAAACGAGAAGAGATAGCTTCTGACGAACATCTGTCTTCTGTGGAATACCGAATCAACCGCCGGCCCAGCAGTTTGCAAAAGGTTTCCGACAACTCTCTTGATTGGGACCGCATCATGGAACGGGCAAAGTCCTCTGTCCGCTGCAAGGTGGAGCATCCCTTCCGCACAATAAAATGTTTGTTTGGATACAGGAAGACAGCTTACAAGGGACTGGCGAAGAACGAGAACCGGCTATATGCACTCTTTGCCAGCGCCAACCTGTATGCTTTAGCCAGCCGGGGGAGAACTCTCTCCGCTACCTGGTAAGGGGTTACTGCGCCCTTTTATGGGGGAAATCAGAAGTTTTCCACAATAAGGCCGGTTGATGCGGCCAAATGGGCCTGCTTTTCGGGATGTTTTTTCCAAAAACTACCGCTTTCCCCCAATCGGTCAATTGTGGCTTGATTTATTCAGCGTTTCCTTAGGCTTCTATCCACACAGAAATGTGGATATCCTAAAAACTTTCCACATTTTTAATAAACGCACTTATTTTTAATCAATGCAGTAATATATCCGGTTGCTTTTTGTCGCATTTGACTGTATAATGAAAACACCAAATCGTACCAGAAGAGAAAATGAGATGGCTAAGATAAATACAAGCTATATTGGCCTTGAACGACAAATCTGGGACGAAATTTGTGTCCTTTGAGACAATATAGACGCTTCAAGGTACAAGCCGGTCGTGCTTGGCTTCTTGAAGTACATTTCTGGTCGCTTCGGGAGTGTTGAAAAAGTTGATTTCTCAGGAAACAGTCTCTAAGAAGTTTTGAAAATTAGCCATTACTCTATAAAACTATATGCCTATCCCTTTGACTAAGCAAGGGAAGAGTCCGGATTATTGGACAGTAAAGGTGGTAGAATGAAGCCATGAAACCGGGAAGTGAGGAAACGGGTCATGGCGAAGACGAAGCAGATGCCGCTGGGCACATTTATGAAGAAGTTTTCAACCGAGGCGCAATGCGTGGAGTACATGGCAGCACTGCGGTGGCAGGGGGGCTTTGTATGTCCGAAATGCGGACACACTCACGCATACCGGCTGTCCAGTGGATTGTACCAGTGCGCACAGTGCCGGCGGCAGACTTCGGTGACAGCGGGCACCGTGCTCCACGGGAGCCATGTGCGCCTGACCAAGTGGTTTCTGGCTTTCTACTGGGTGTGCTTTGACAAACGCGGTATTTCTGCCGTACAGCTGACCTCCCAGATTGGAGTGAGCTACAAGACCGCCTGGTATATGCTCAAGCGCATCCGGATGGCCATGGGGCAGAGAGACCGCAGTCATAAACTGAGCGGCACCATTGTGTTTGACGGCGCCTACTTTGGCGGCCCCACTTCCGGGCAAAAACGGGGCCGCGGCACGAAAAAAGCGAAGGTTTTGATTGCGTTATCCCTGGACGGTCAAGGCCACCCGGCCTATTTAAAAATGCAGGTCACCAAGAATATCAAGCAAGCCTCTGTCAAGAAATTTGCCCAAAGCTGTTTTGCGGATGACTGCGTGATCAGGAGCGATGGCTACGGCAGTTACGTCTCCGCCTTGAGGGAGTATACCCACCAGCATAGCACCTTTGACCCAGAATCCGGCATGCTTCACTGGCTGCATATCATTGTCAGCAATGCCAAGGCGTTTATCCTGGGCACTTATCACGGCTTGCCGCAACAGAATCTTCAGTCCTATCTGGATGAGTTTTGCTTCCGTTTCTCCCGTCGCTCCTTCGGTGATGCTCTCCTGCAGCGCTTGGCCGTCGCTATTTCCTCTCCTCTTCCGGCTTGCTCAAAGGGATAACCATTTAAAACTATTATGACTAGGGCGAAAATTTTACTCTTTTTTAAACAGGACTTTGTCAACAGCCACAAAGTATGGCAAACTACGATCAAAGGCCACGGGCATGTGACCGCTGACGACTCACGGTATTTTCAATAGATGAGGTGGATACAAATGATTTCATGGCTATTTGAAACACTGTTCGGAATTATAAAATTTATCTGGAACGCACCTACTTGGGCGGTTATATTGGTGATTATCATTTTCGCCGTTCTGTATTTCATAGGGAATCTTTTCGGCATCTTTGATAGTTTCGACGGAACCAACGGTTCTGGAGGCGGAGATGGCGGAGGTTCGGGCAGTTCGTATACTAATGAGACGACTTATATCAAATTTGATAAGCCTGAGCAGCCCTTCGTGTTCTACGACTACAATGGTGACCGTCGAGGGAGAGGCGATTGCTTCTATGACAGCAAAGGATACCGCCGTAGTTGGGGAGATAGTTTTTACGATGGAAAAGGCTTCTTTCGGAATTGGGGCGAAAGCTACTATGATTCGCATGGTTATTTTCGTTCTTGGGGTGACTGTTTCTATGATACACAAGGCAATCTTGTTTATCCTAATTGGTGAGAATATTGACAAAATACGAAATCTGTAGGTTGAGGCGACGCAGGAGCAGTCGGAAAAGCTGGCAAAAGAATAATTTTATGAAGGAACTTGGAATGTTCTATTCAACACTTAAATCGAAAGCTAGTGCTTTTATTCTTGTTTTGTTTTTGGCTATAACTATTACGGGCTGTTGGAGCAAAAAAGCACCATCTGAAGTATTTCCTAGCGAAGAAGAAAGATTAACGGCTACCATAATATATTCGAATAAGGATTCTGTATATTCTCCTTTGGATGAATCTATTACCTATGATAAAACTGAGAATATGTTTTATTACGATAATGTACTTATTGTATATTTGGTATCAGAACTTTCTGACGAACAAGCAAACGAGTTAGCGGTCAGTGTCGATGGGATTGTTGTTGGAAAAATCAACGGTAATCTTAACGTGCTTCAAATTATGGTTAAATCCAATAATTTAAGTGGCTTAGAAAACTTGGCAAGTAAGCTGATGGAAAACGAAAATGTCCTTTATGCCTCCTATGATTTTCCTATGCCATTATCTATATCGGCAAGCGATAATAACCCTTGGGATGGCACAGGCACAATTATTTCTGACAAAAATAATGAAGATAACCCTGATGGAAACGATTGGTGGGCAGAAGCCATTGGAAGTTATACGGCATGGGAATTGGTTGACGAATATGAGGGCAATTTAACAGGTACCCGCGTTGGTATTATTGATAGTGGGTTCGACATAGATCACGAGGATTTAATTAGAAAGATTACTTTTCTTAATGATTATCCGGCCAATACAGAAGATGGACACGGAACAGCTGTCGCAGCCTTTATAGCTGCAAATAATAACACTGTTGGATTGCGCGGTGTATCAGATGCGTCTGAATTGATATGTGTTGATTGGTCACCTACTACAAACGATACAGAATCGAGAGAATATGTAAATCTATTATCAACAGGGGAATATCTTGAAATTATTAAATCCATGCTAGAACATGATGTGAAAGTTATTAACTGTTCCTGGGGAATTCACTTTATGTCAGAAGATGGGTATGCGAAGGATTTGCGAAATGATGTTGCGTTTGGGTGGCTTATTAGTTTAGACAGAGTGAAAGAGATCATGCAGGAAGAGTTGACTTACAAAACTTATTGCGCATATATTCAAGCACTTGCCAGACGAACGGGGATGGAATGCTTTGCGCTTCTCACAGGATTGATCGGTGGAGGCGAGGAAGATTTTCTTATTGTTCAAGCTGCTGGAAACGGATTTGACAATGGTGGTGTGGGATATGATACTAAATATAATGGATTTTTTTGCAGCATGACGGAAGAAACTTATAATTTACTTTCGGTGGAAACCAGAAAGCGCATGGAAAAGTTGGGGTGTTCTTATGACAACTTACGAGAACATACAATAATTGTTGGAGCAGTCAAGAATAGTAGAGATACAAACGGGAATTATCAGATGTGTGAGTTCTCTAATTTTGGAACAATGGTTGACATATGTGCTCCAGGATATGCTGTATTTACTGCAGCCCTAGATAATGGCTATCAATGGGATGAAAGTTCTAGTGGTACTTCCTATGCTGCCCCTATGGTTTCTGGTGCTGCTGCACTAGTATGGTCTTTTGCGCCTGAATTAGCAGCATCGGAAGTCAAGGATACTTTGGTTAAAGGTGTCTCACTTAATGCCATTGGCGTAGGAAGCGGTAATGGGACTAAATATCCTATGCTGAATGTGGGTAATGCGACAAAAGCTGTAGCTCCCAAACTAACTGTTGTAAACATTGAGTTTGATGCAACAGACTGGGGAAATTACGCAATAATAACAGCCTATGATGAAAACGATGATGTTGTGTGGATATTTGAAACTCCACAGTATGAACCCACTGAATTACCCAGAGTTAGCGAAATAGGGGAAAAAGAAGATAAATACTATTTTATACAAGATAGAACTGTCATAGCCTTGGATATACAAACAGGAACGATTGTATGGGAAAACAATGATTTTGGTGGTAGCGGAACTGGTGTTGCTCTTGGAGAGAATGCGATTTATCTATGTGGTCAATATGGCCCTGACTTCTATGCAATTAGTTATGATGGTAATACGTTGGTAAGAATTGAGCAACTTGATCCCAACTACTACTGGGCGAGTGAAATTGAACTTTTAGATAGACAGGCAGCAATATACTTACATGGAGGCACTGAAGATTATAATAGCCCCAAAGTTTTTTATATTGATCTGGAGACATACGACGTAAGCACAGAAATTAATATAGATAGTAGCGAACCTTGGAAGAATGCCTATGTACAGCTCATAGGAGTTCTTAACCATATCTTGGGTGATTGGACAGACGGCTCTACAGAATACCGCATCTTCGCAGACGAGAAGTTCGAGAGAAATATCGCTCATATATCAGCAGGGAAAGTGATATCACGCTCCAACATCGAAAGTGGCGTAGTCGAAGTCACGGGGGAATATACTGCCAATCTGGCACCCTACGTCCAGTCCGGCTCACTGCAAACTTGGATGGAATTGAAATACGACCCGACAACGGACACAATCTATGTAGGCAATGATACACATCCATATTATAGGATGAGCGACTGGGTCAGCGGGAATACGCCGGACGTGACGTACACAAAGCCTAACGGCGGCAATCAGGAGGAAAAGAAATACGGTGATAATGTTACATGGACACTCAGCGATGGCGTGTTACGTGCGTCAGGGGTCGGCAAAATGGAAAACTACGTGTCAACCTCCTATGTCCCGTGGTACGAAGAGAGGGCAAAAGTCACCTCTGTCATTATGGAGGGAACGATAACATCGGTCGGAAGTTACGCTTTTGATGGATTTGGAAAAATGACAAGCATCACTCTTCCTGATACTATCAAAAGTGTTGAAGAATTTGCGTTTTGGAGATGCGACGCTCTACCAAGCATCACTATTCCGAATGGTTGTACCATGATCGGAAATTCGGCATTCAATTGGTGCGAAAGTCTGGAGGTTATTACACTTCCTGCAACGATTAGCGAAATCCAATGGAACGCATTTGCACATTGTGAGAATTTGTCTGACATATATTTTGCAGGAACCATGGAACAATGGCAGAGCATTAATATAAGCCGTACGGGGAACGAAGAGCTTTTATCTGCAACTGTCCATTATAATAGTTCAGGCCCAAGTAATTAAAAGAGGCCGGGGAAAATTCCGTGTAAACGACAAGGCTCGACAGTATGAAAGGGGCCGACTCTGTCAAGAATGGAAATAGAAACCAAACTGACAGAGGAGAGGACAAAAATGCAGCGAGTACCAGCGGAATTAATGCGAGAATATGTGCGGAGCCAGAACTTCACCAGCACAGCGGACATCATGGCAGCCATGAAAGAAATGTTCCGGGACGTGATCCAGCAGGTGATGGAAGTGGAGATGGAGGAGGAATTGGGCCGGGAGCGGTGCCAGCGGAGCAGCGCCCCGGAGGACAGCGCCAGGAACTACAGGAACGGCTACTCCCGGAAGACTGTGAAGACGCAGCTGGGCGAGATCGACATCCGGGTGCCCCGGGACAGGAAAGGCGAATTTGAACCGAAAATCATCGCCAAGTATGGCCGGAACGCGGAGGGTATGGAGGAGAAGATATTGTCCCTGTACGCCTGCGGGATGAGCCAGCGGGATATCGCGGAGCAGATCAAGAGTCTGTACGACGTGGAAATTTCCCCGGAATTGGTGAGCAAAATCAGCGAGAAGATCATGCCGGAGGTGACGGCGTGGCAGAACCGGCCGCTGGAGCGGGTGTATCCGTTTATCTTCATGGACGCCATCCACTACAAGGTGCGGGAGGACCACCGGTACGTGACCAAGGCGGCGTATGTGGTGCTGGGCATCACGATGGACGG
>CANRHK010000143.1 GCA_947630395.1 uncultured Oscillospiraceae bacterium | reverse complement strand
AAACTGGATTATGTGGGTCTGACCCACTACCACGAGGACCACGCCGGCGCTCTGGCGGAACTGCTGGCCCGGGTGGAGGTGGAGAAGCTGCTCCTGCCCCAGCTCCAGGACGATGACAGCCAGGGGGAGCTCCAGCGGGAGGTGCTGGCTCTCGCAGAACGGTACGGGGTACAGGTCCGCTACGTGGAGGAGGAGACGGAGGAGGCGCTGGGGG
Source organism: uncultured Oscillospiraceae bacterium (assembly GCA_947630395.1). Lineage (GTDB taxonomy): Bacteria > Bacillota > Clostridia > Oscillospirales > Oscillospiraceae > Pelethomonas. The sequence continues at coordinate 6,282 of CANRHK010000143.1, read as the reverse complement.
CGGCGTCGCTGACGGTGTATCCGCCCCTCACCGGCGGGGATACCAACGAGCGGGGGCTGACCTTCCTCTGCACCGCCGGGCGGTTCGACGTGCTGATCACCGGCGATATGAGCGGGAGGACGGAGAAGCTGCTGGTAGGGCGGTACGATCTGCCGGATATTGAAGTGCTGATGGCGGGCCACCACGGCAGCAAGTACTCCACCTCGGAGGAGCTGCTGGAGGCGGTGACGCCGGAGGTGGGGGTCATCAGCGTGGGGGAGAACAGCTTCGGCCACCCCACGGAGGAGGCCATGGGCCGCATGGTGCTGGCGGGGATGACGCTCTACCGCACGGACATGCAGGGAAACATTCTGATACGGGTACAGGACGAGGGACCTCTGGAGGGAGAGCTATGGCAGTGAAGAAAAAGCCGGCAGGGAACGCCGGATATGAGAAGTTCCGGGCGGATTTGGCTGCCGGGAATCTGGGGAACGTCTATATCTTTTACGGGGAGGAGAGCTACCTCCGGGAGTTCTACCTCTCCGAGGTAAAGAAGGCCCTGGTGCCGGCGGGGTTTGAGGCGTTCAACTACCACCGGATGGAGGGCAAGAACCTGACCGCCCAGGCCCTGGCGGACGCGGCGGAGGCCATGCCCATGATGGCGGAGCGGACCATGATCCAGGTGGTGGACTGGGACCTCTACAAGCTGCCGGAGGACCAGAGGGAGAAGTTCCTTGAGCTTCTGAACGACTTCCCACCCTACTGCTGTCTGGTGTTTGTCTACGACCAGGTGGAATACAAGCCCAACCGGACCTACAAGAAGCTGTACGCCGCTCTGGGCAAATGCGCCCAGGAGGTAAAGTTCGCCGAGCAGAGCCAGAACGAGATTTTGAAGTGGGTGTCCCGGCGGTTCAAGGCCACGGGGCACACCATCGACGCGCCCACGGCGGAGCACCTTATTTTTACCTGCGGCAGCCTCATGAACGGCCTTATCCCGGAGATTGCCAAGGTGGCGGCCTACGCCAAGAACGAGCGGGTCACCAAGGCGGACATTGACGCCGTGGCCGCGCCCATCCTGGAGGCACAAGTATTTGAGCTGACCAACACGGTGTCCAAGGGGGACTTCAACCGGGCGTCGGAGGTGCTGGGGGATCTGTTGCAGCTCCAGGAGGAGCCATTTATGCTGCTGGCCCTGCTGGGCAGGGAGCTGCGGAGGCTCCACACCGCCCGGATTGCCCTGGACACGGGCCGGGATAAGTTCTGGCTCATGGAGCGGTGGAATATGCGGTCGGACTACCCCGCCAAGCTGCTGCTGGACAACGCCCGGCGGGTGAGCCGGTCCTGGTGCGCCATGGCGGTGCGGCGGTGCTATGAAACGGATGTGCGCATCAAGAGCGTCGCCGGTGTGGACGGCGCGGAGGAATTAAAGCTCCTGCTGATGGAGCTGGCCCAGGGAGTGCGTACATGAGACGCATCCGGGAGGTCATCGTGGTGGAGGGCCGCTACGACAAGAACGCCCTCCGGCAGGTAGTGGACGCCACAGTCATTGAGACAAGGGGCTTCGGCGTTTTCAATGACCGGGAGCGGCTGGCGCTGCTGCGCCGCCTGGCGGCGGAGAGGGGGCTCGTTCTCCTGACTGACAGCGACGGGGCCGGGTTTGTGATCCGGAATTTCCTCAAGGGGGCCATCCCCAAATCCCAGCTGAAGCAGGCATACATCCCCGACGTCTACGGCAAGGAGCGGCGGAAAGCCGCGCCGGGGAAGGAGGGCAAGCTGGGGGTGGAGGGCATGGCCCCGGAGGTGCTGCTCCAGGCCCTGGAGCGGGCCGGGGCCACCTTTGAGGACGGAAGTCCGGCAGGGGAGGGGGCCCCTGTCACCAAGGCGGATTTTTATGCCTTGGGGCTCTCCGGCGGGCCGGACAGCGCGGCCAGGCGGGCGACGCTGCTGGAGCGCCTGGACCTGCCAGCCCATATGACGGCTAACGCCCTGTTGGAGGCGGTGAATCTGCTCTACTCCAGGGAGGAGTTTATCGAAATGGTAGGGGGCTGAAAGCCCCCTGCTTTGTTTGTGGGGCCACCCAGGCACCATAAAACCCCAAAATCTTCCGTGGGATTTTCCCAATCCCGGTGTATGATAGAGTAGAAACAGGAGGGAAGGGAGCGAAAACCCATGGACTACAAAGCGCTGACGGCGGCCATGCGGAGCCGGGAGCCCGGCGCCCTGGAGCGCTTTCAGACCGCCTTTACGCCCCTGATCCGCTATATCATCGCCCCTATCCTCCCTGACGGGCGGGACAGGGAGGAGTGCCTGTCCGACGTGGTCCTCCGGGCCTGGGAGGCCATCGAGAGCTACGACGAGAAAAAAGCCTCCCTTACCACCTGGGTCACCGCCCTGGCGCGGAACGCGGCGCTGAACCGCCGCCGTGCCAATGAGCGCCGCCGGGAGGGAGACGGCCTGGACGAGACCGTCCCCGACGGGGCCGGCAGCCCCGAGCAGTCAGTGATCCGGGAGGAGACCGCCCGGGCCCTCTGGGCCGCCGTGGGGCGGCTGGACAGGCGGGATCGGGACATGTTTCTCCGGAAATATTACTACTACCAGCCCACCGCCCAGATTGCCGCTGAGCTGGGCCTGTCCCTCCGGGCGGTGGAGGGGCGGCTGTACCGGGTTCGAAAACGTCTGCAAGAGGAGTTGGGAGGTGTCTACCGTGGATGATTTTGAGCGCATGCTCTACCAAGGGGCGGCCCAGCTGCCGCCGGACGTCCCGGCGGAGGAGCCCCCCAAGCCCTGGAAGAAGCCCATGGACCGCGTCTGTTGGGGCCTGGGCCTCATCACATTTTCACTGCAATTTCTGCATCTGGACACTATCCTGCCAGCCGTGGGCACGGTGCTGCTGTGGCTGGGGATGCGGTCCCTCCGCCGGGAGAACGGCGGCTTCCGCTTCGCCTTTCGCTGCGCCACGGTGTACACCGTCCTACGGTTTGCCAATATCATCCTCCTGTCTACCCCCCTGAACAAGTGGCTGGCGGAACGGATTGGCGGGGAGTGGAACTCCAACACCGGGACTATGCCCATGTTCTATGTCTGCCGCGCCGTGGTGGTCCAGCTGCTGCTGGTGCTGGCCGTGGGTGGGCTGTGGCAGGGGCTGAAGCGGGTGTTCCGGAGCGCGGGGCACGAGCCGAAAACCGGCTGCGCCGGGGCGCTGGTGTTCTTGGAAGCGCTGCTGCTTCCCCTGGCCCTCATCGGCGTGTCGGGCTGGCTGGTAGTGGGGCCGCTGCTGCTGATTTGGATTCTGGTGGTCCGGAATACCTACAAGCTCAGCCACGTCCTGGACCAGGCGGGCTACGCCCTGACACCCGCCCCGGCGCGGGTATCCGACGGCAGGGCCGCCGCCTGCTGGCTGGTCCCCGTGCTGACCGCCGCCGTTGTGCTGCCCTTCTGCTTCGCCCGCCTGCCGGTGAAGGCCGAGACCCCGGTGTACGGACCCTCGGACGGACAGGCCGCTCTCCGCTCCCAGCTCATGGAGATGGGCTTTCCGGAGGACCTGCTTGCCGGGCTCTCCGACGGTGACGTGTCCCGTTTTCAGGGCGCCTACGGCGTCGCTGTGAAAGGACTGGACTACACCTCCGGCAACTACCCCGACGGCATCCCCCATGTGGTCACGGTGGAGGTGCCGGTGCGGGACGGCCACTACGGCTGGCGGGTGGTCTACCTGGCCCGGCTGACCTGGGATGAGGGGGTGGACTACCGCATGGAGGGTTTCCGCCTCCGCCCGGACATACAGGGCGTGGTGGCTTTCCTGGACGGCCCGGCGGGCCGGCTGGAGTGGGAGGCGGACGGCGCGTTCCACACCGCCGCTCTGGACATCCGCCCGGCTGGGTGGATGGAGTACCTCTGCGACTTCTCCCTGCCGGAGGCGGAGGGTCCGGTGACGGGCTATGTGTGCTGGTCCGCGGTGCCAACCTATCCGGAGAAGACCTCCGTCTACAACTACGGCTTTGACTTTGTCCACCGGACGGCGGCGTGGCAGTGGCCCTACACCCTGCCCACCGATGTACTCACAGAGGGCGGGAGCCGGGTGGGCTGGCGGCAGTTCCATGAGCGCTTTACCGGCCGCCTGGCCCCGGAGGGGCTGTACGAGAGCGGCGGCTATGGGGATAGTGATAAGGAGAGCCCGGCTCACTGAGCCGGGCTCTTTTGAAACATTTCCGGGGGTGTTTATGTATGCTCTCTTGCCGGATCACATGTCGGTCTGGTCGATGATGTGGGCCTTGACCAGGTTGGTCTCCACGGCCTGGCCCAGGGGCACACCGGCGGTGATCACGATGATATCGCCGTTCTTGGCGATGCCCTCCTTCACGGCCACCTCGGCGCACAGGGAGAAGATCCGGTCGGTGGAGGTGATCTCCCCGGTCAGATAGGGCTGCACGCCCCAGTAGAGGCCCATCTGGCGGCGCACCTTCTCCTTGGTGGTCAGAGCGGCCACCGGGCAGGCGGGATGGAAGCGGCTGATCATCCGGGCGGTGTGGCCGGAGAGGGTGGTGGTCAGAATGGCCACCGCTCCCAGGTCCTTGGCGGTGAGGCAGCAGGTGTGGGTGATGGCGTCGTTGATGCTGGGGGTGATGGTCTCGGGTCCCTCCAGGAACTGCTGCATCAGCGACCAGAAGTCCATGGAGTTCTCCGTCTCGGTGACGATGGTGTTCATGGCGGCCAGGGCCTCCAGGGGGTACTTGCCGCTGGCGGTCTCGCCGGAGAGCATGACGCAGCTGGTGCCGTCATAGACGGCGTTGGCCACGTCGGACACCTCCGCCCGGGTGGGACGGGGGTTGCGCATCATGGAGTCCAGCATCTGGGTGGCGGTGACCACCAGCTTGCCGGTGTGGAGGCCCTTGCGGATCATCTGCTTCTGCACCATGGGCACCTTGGCGGCGGGGATCTCTACCCCCAGGTCGCCCCGCGCTACCATAATGCCGTCGGCGGCGGCGATGATCTCGTCCAGGTTGTCCACGCCCTCTTGGTTCTCAATCTTGGCGATGATCTTGATCTGCTCCCCACCGTAGGTGCGCAGCACCTCCCGGATGGCCTCCACGTCGGCGGATCTGCGGATAAAGGAGGCGGCGATGAAGTCAAAGTCGTGCTCGATGCCGAAGCGGATGTCGTCGATGTCCCGCTCGGTGAGGGCGGGCAGGCGTATCTTGGCGCCGGGGATATTGATGGACTTGTTGGCCGACAGGGTGCCGCCGTTGATCACCGTACAGAGGATGTCGGGACCGCGAATCTCCTTGATCTTGATGCCCACCAGGCCGTCGTCGATGAGGATCATCTGGCCCGGCTCCACCTCGGCGGGTAGGTCGGCGTAGGTGACGGACACCCTGGTCTCGTCGCCCACAATGTCCTCGGCGGTGAGAGTGAACGTGTCGCCGGCGCGCAGCTCCACGGTCTTGGTGGAGAAGCTCTTAATGCGGATCTCGGGGCCCTTGGTGTCCAACACCGTGGCCACAGCGCGGCCCATGGAGTCGCGGACGGACTTGAACATATTCAGCCGGGCCAGCGGCAGAATGTGATTGCAAATGTCCGAGGCAAAACCAATTAAGAAAGGGGAAAATCGTTTTGGAGTATGTCATTGGTATTCTGTTAATCCTGACCTTCTTCGCGCTGGCCTACTACTGCGTGAAGGGTCACAACCTGATGATCGGCTTCCTGATCATCACCATCGTCTGGACCATCCTGCCGCTGGCCGGCACGCTGGTTTCCAGCGCCAGTTTCATGGAGACCAACAGCGGCACCTTTGCCGGCACCCTGGCTGAGATCCTCAACAAGATCTACCAGGCCGCGCCGGAGGGCTGGGGCGCCACCCTGGTCAACGTCTGCTGGGGCGCCTGGTTCGGCCGTGTGCTGATGGAGACCGGCATCGCCTCCACCCTGATCCGCAAGACCGTGGAGCTGGGCGGCGACAAGCCCCTCATCACCATCGTCCTGCTGGACATCGTCACCGCCATCATCTTCACCGCCATGATGGGCGCCGGCCCCGTCATCGCCATCGGCGTCATCGTGCTGCCTATCCTCATGTCCCTGGGCGTGCCCAAGGCCATCGCCATGTTCACCTTCATGACCAGCGTGTCCGCCGGCATGTACCTGAACCCGGTGCTCCAGTGGGTGCAGATGCGCGCTTTCGTGGCGCAGCCTGACGAGCTGCCCGACTTCACTTTGGGCTGGTACGCGGGCCGCTTCGGCTACGCGGCGCTGGGTCTCTCCCTGTTGGTCACCATTGTGATGACCGCCATCTTCCTCAAGAGAAGCAAGGGC
>CANRHK010000142.1 GCA_947630395.1 uncultured Oscillospiraceae bacterium | reverse complement strand
CCTTACTCTTGTATTTGCTGCCGAAGCGCTGCCCGATCCACACCCCGCCCAGGGAGATGACGAAGGTGGTGCAGCCGATGAGGGAGGCGGCGGGGAGGATCCTGACCTGCAAGAAAGCGAAGGTAATGCCCACCGCCAGGGCGTCGATGCTGGTGGCCACCGCCATCATAAGAAGCTCCTTCAAATCGAAGCCGGCGGAGACGTTCTCGTCCTCCTCGTGAAAGGCGTCCCAGATCATCTTCCCGCCGATATACCCCAGCAGCAGAAAGGCGATCCAGTGGTCCACGCTGGTGATATACCTCTCAAACTGCTTGCCCAGCAGCCAGCCGGCGGCGGGCATCAGGGCCTGGAAGCCGCCGAAGAACAGGGCAATCACCGCCGCCTGCCTCCACCGCATCCGCCGCATGGTCAGCCCCTTGCAGATGGACACCGCGAAGGCGTCCATGCTGAGGCCCACGCCGATAAGAAACAGCTCCGCCAGACTCATTGCGCCACTCCCTTGCCTGCTTGTCCTATTTCCGCCGGTCCGCCAGGACGTCCGCCAGGGTCAGCAAGAAGTCCGTGCCGGCCGGCCAATCCACGGAGAGAAGGGCGGATTTTGCCCGCTCCGTGTACTTCCGCACCTGGGCCTCACAGCCCTCCAGGCCGTAGAGGTCCACGAAGGTGACCTTGCCCTTGGCCCTGTCGGAGCCGATGGGCTTGCCGAAGGAGGCCTCATCGCCCATCACGTCCAGCATGTCGTCCCGGATCTGGAAAGCCAGTCCGAGATTTTCTCCATAGGCCTCGGCGGCATCCCGCGTAAAGGGGGAGGCCACGCCGCCGCAGATGCAGCCGATCCGGCAGGCGGCCCGGATCAGAGCGCCGGTCTTCAGCCGGTGGACCTGCAGCAGCTCCGCCTCGCTCTTCGGCTCGTGGAGGGTGTCCAGCACCTGGCCGCCCACCATGCCGCCGGGACCGGCGGCCCGGGCCAGCTCAAAGGCGCAATCCCCCGCGTCCATGGCGGGGATACGGGCGTGATGCAGCGAGGAAAAGGCCAGCGTCTGGAGAGCATCCCCGGCTAGGACCGCCATGGTCTCGCCGAAGATCTTGTGGTTGGTGGGCTTCCCCCGGCGCAGGTCGTCGTCGTCCATGCAGGGCAGGTCGTCGTGGATCAGGGAGTAGGTGTGGACCATCTCCACCGCGCAGGCGGGGATGCCGGCGTGCTGCCAACCCCCGCCGCCGGCGATGTGGGCGAAAGCCAGCACCAGCACCGGCCGGAGCCGCTTGCCCCCGGCCAGGAGGCTGTAGCCCATGGCCTCATACAGGTCCTTGACCTCCATATGATTGGCCATAGCGTCGTGGAGCAGCTCCGTCAACTGAAATTCCACAAAGCGGCGGTACTCCTCGTACCGCTTGTCAAAAGCTTGCTTGTCCATGTCACTCCTCCTGGTCCTGGAAGGGCAGCTCCTCCGGCTCGCCGCCGGGACCCTTGCGGAGGACGGCCACCTTCTGCTCGGCGTCCTCCAGCATGGCCGAGCAGGCCGCCGCCAGCTTGGTGCCCTCCTCAAAGAGGCGCAGAGACGCCGCCAGATCCGCGTCGCCTCGCTCCAGCAGGGACACAATCTCCTCCAGGCGGCCCATGTTGGCCTCAAAGCTTGTCTCCTGATTCCCGCTCATGGCTTCTCCTCCTCAGCGATGACTTCTTCTACCCGGCAGCCCAGCCTCCCGGAGGCTAGCCGCACGGAGATTTCACTGCCCGGCGGGACGTCCTCCGCCCGGCGCAGAATGCGGCCCCCGCTGTCCGTGGCCACGGCGAAGCCCCGGCTCAGCACCTTCAGGGGGCTCATGGCGTCCAGGGACGCCGTCAGCCCCGCCAGCTGCCGCCGGGGGAGGGCCAGCCGGTGTTCCATGGCGTGGGCCAGATCCCGCTGGGCCCGGTCCAAACGCTGGGCTTTGGCCTGGACGGCGGCCATGGGGTCCGCCAGCACCCGCTTGGCCGCCAGGGCCTCCAGCCGCTTGCGCAGCAGATCCAGCCGCCCGCTCTCCGCCCGGGCCATCCGGTGGCGCAGCACATCCACCTGCTCCAGCAACTCCGCCATGTCCGGCACCGCCAGCTGGGCGGCGTTGGTGGGGGTGGTGGCGGACACATCCGCCACAAAGTCCGCGATGGTCACGTCCGGTTCGTGGCCTACGGCGGTGATCACAGGAATTTGGGAGGCGTAGATGGCCCGCGCCACCCGCTCGTCGTTGAAGCACCACAGGTCCTCGGCGGACCCACCGCCCCGGCCGGTGATGATGACATCCGCCACACGGTGGACGTTGGCGTATCGGATGGCCCCGGCGATCTCCGGCGGGGCCTCCGGCCCCTGGACCCGGACGGGGAGGATCTTCACCTTTGCGGCGGGGTACCGCTGGCGCAGAATGCGGATCATGTCGTGGACCGCCTTGCCGCTGCCGGAGGTGACCAGGGCCACGGTCCTGGGGAAGGGGGGCAGCGGTTTTTTATGGGCGGCGTCGAAGAGGCCCTCCCGGTACAGCCGCTCCTTGAGCTGCTCAAAGGCCATGTGCAGATCTCCTATGCCCTCCGCGATCAGATCCTCGCAGCGGATCTGGAAGGCGCCGTCCCGGGGGTACACGGTGGCTTGGCCCAGGGCGATGACCTTCATGCCGTTCCGGGGACGGAAGCGGAGGCGGGCGGCCTGCCACTTGAAGAGGACGCAGCTGACGGAGCTCTCCTGGTCCTTGAGGGAGAAGTAGTGGTGTCCGGAGGGATAGAGCTTGTAGTTGGAGATCTCCCCCCGGACGTAGATGTGCCCCAGCTGGGGGACAGCATCCAGCAGGGCCTTGGCCAGGTGGTTCAGTTCCGTGACGCTGAAGACTTGCTGTTCCACGGTCTTTCTCCCTTCCCGCTGTCATAAAAAGAGCGCACCGCCGTGCGCCCTTTTGAGCTGCTTACTGGTCCGGCTCCTTGGGGGCCTCCGCTGTCTTCGGCTGGGCGGACTCGGCGGCCTCGTTTCGGACAAAGGAGCCCAGAATGCCGTTGACAAAGCGGACCACATCGGGGCTCTCGTACTTCTTGGCCAGCTCCACCGCCTCGTTGATGGCCGCGCCGTTGGGAATGTCCGGCATGTAGAGAATCTCGTACATGGCCAGGCGCATGATGGCCGCCGCCACCAGGGGGATGCGCTCGAACCTCCAGCCCACGGCGTAGCGCTCGATGTACCGGTCCAGCTCGTAGCCGTGCTCAGCCACGCCCTTCACCACCCGGCGGATGTACCTGCGCTGGGCGGGGCCGGGGGTCTCGCCGTAGACCTCGTACTCCGGGGCCAGCTCGGCAAAGCGGCTGTCGCTGAGCCGGGCGTCCAGCAGCCCGTCGGCACTCAAATCGGTGAAGCTCAGCTCATAGGAGAGATGCATGGCGATCTCCCGCGCCGTATTTCGTAACATGGATGCAGGCCCTTTCTCTCGCGCTTCTCAGGAGAACGCCACGCCGCCCACGTGGACGTTGACGGACTTGACGGCGAAGCCGGCCATGGACTCCAGCGCGCCGGTGACGGCGTCCTGGATCTTGCCGGCCACCTCGGGGATGGCGTAGCCGTAGCGGATCATCACGTAGATGTCCACCACCGCCTTGTCCTCGTCCATAGTCAGGCGCACGCCCCTGGCCCCTGACTTCTTGGCCGCCAGGTTCATCAGCCCGCTGATGCCCTCCACCTCCACGGCGGCGCCGGCGGCGATGGAGGCCAGCACCTCCTCGGAGATATGAATGGAGCCCAGCTCCTCCGCGTGGGTCAGATAATCTTTATTCTCGCCCATTTTCAGATACTCCTTCAATAGGAACAGATTCGCTCCTTATTGTACCACCATCCGCCATAAATTACAACCAGAAATTTCCCGGCGGGCAGGGGATTTGCGAGGCAAAAGGCCCCGCCCCTTTCAGGGCGGGGCGCGGCCTGGAGTTTTTCTTACTTGCCGGTGGCCAGGAAGGGGCCGATGGCCCCGGCCACGGCGTTGATGGGCATGGTCTGGAGGTACACCCGGCCCGGGCCGGTGAGGACGGTGTTGAACAGGCCCTCGCCGCCGAAAAGGGCGTTTTTCACGCCGGGTACGGACTGAATCTCCATGGAGCAGGCGGCGTCCATGGCCGCCAGATAGCCGGTGTCCACCACGATGGACTGGCCCGGGGCCAGATCGTATTCCACCACGTGGCCGTCAAACTCTGTAAAGGCGATACCTCTGCCGGAGAGCCGCTGGAGGATAAAGCCCTCGCCGCCGAAGAAGCCCGCCCCCAGCTTCTTTTGGAAGTGGACCGACAGCGTCACCGAGGTCTCCGCGGCCAGGAAGCCGCCCTTCTGGACAATGAGCTCCCGGCCGGGGCCGATATCAAAGGCCCGGATAGCCCCCGGAAAGCTGGAGGCGAAGGCGATCATGCCCGGACCGCCCTGGGCGGTGTAGCGGTTCTGGAACATGGCCTCGCCGGAGAACATGCGGCCCAGGGCCTTGCCGAAGCCGCCATTGGAGGTGGTCTCCATCTTCATGTTGGGGCTCATCCAGCTCATGCTGCCCCGCTCGGTGATCATGGCCTCGCCGGCGTCCAGGTGGCAGATGACCACCGGCAGCGGCGTCCCCTCAATGCTGTATTTCATACGTCCCTCCCGCGCTGTGCCAGCGCTTTTGTCAGATTGGGGCCCGCGGCCCCGGACGGCTTCTATTATAATCCGGCGCGGGGTCCCTGTCAACACGAGTGGCGTCAGCGCCCGCCGGACCGGCCCTGGCGGGGCGGGAAGATCTCCGGCAGCAGCTCCTCCACCTCTGGGTACATGAGGAAGCCGGTGGAGAAACCCATATCCCGGCCCATCCGCATCTTCCGCCGGAGGGAGTTGGCGTCGTCGAAGAGGACGAAGTAGGCGGCGTTCTTCTCCGCGTAGGTGAAGTATTTGGCGCAGAGGTCGGAGGAGTAGAAGATGCTGGGCTGTCGGGCCTGGAGCAGGGCGTTTAATTCCTCTCCGGTCAGGGGCGTCCCCTCGCCGCCGGGGCAGGGCAGGGGGAAGCGCATGCGAAGCCGCTCCAGATCCAGGGCCACCCGCCGCCGCCCAAAGACCTCGGCGGCCTCCTCCAGCCGCTGGCGCAGGCCCCCGCCGGAGAGGGCGGTGCAGATGAGGACGCCGGCCTGGTATACCTGTGCGCCGTAGGCCTCGGGCACAAAGAGCTGGCGGTTGTTCCGGGAGAGGATCCGGCCCATGGCCTCCAAAAAGGAGATCCTGTCCGGCGCCGGGGACTGCTCAAAGTCCGCCACCACGCCGCTGAAGCTTCGGTTGGCGCACTCCCGCCAGACGTCCCGGCAGAGGGCCTGGATGTCCCCCACGGTGCCGCAGCCCTGGTCCCCCAGGACCATCATGCCGCCCCGGGTGCGCATGGGCAGGTCCCGGCAGCTGAGGCGGCCGTCGGGGCCGATGCGGTAGGCCACGTGGGCCAGTCGCTCCGTGTAGCGGGAGGCCTCCCGCAGTTTATCTGGTGTGACGGCCAAATAGATCTGCAAGTGTTGGTTCCCCCTTGTAGATTTGGTAAAATTGTGCTATACTGTGCCATATCTATGCCGCCGAGGAGATACCTATGCCTTTTTCCCTGATTCCGGACAGGCTCTATGAGCGCTATACCGACGTGACGCCGGAGATCCTGTCGGCGCTGGGCGTCACGCTGCTGCTGTGCGATTTGGACTACACCCTGGCCCCCCGCTCGGTGCCCGAGCCGGACGGGACCCTGTACCGCTGGCTGGCCGCCTGCCGGGAGGCGGGGATCACCGTGGCCATCCTCTCCAACAACCGATCCAGCCGCCGGGTGGAGCGCTTCTGCTCCCAACTGGGCATCTGGTACGTGGGCCACGCCGGGAAGCCCGGCACAAGGGGCTACCGGGAGGCCATGGAGCGGGCGGGCACAGACAGGGCCCACACCGCCATGCTGGGGGACAAGCTTCTCACCGACGTGCTGGGGGCCAAGCGTAGCGGCGTGCTGGCCCTGATGGTGGAGCCCCTGGGGGGCCCGGTGGGGGCATGGAACCATGTGCTGCATCTATTACAGCGGCCCTTCAAGTGGACCGCCAGAAGGAGGAACGATACCCAATGAGCAGATTTTCCAAGATTGCCGGGAAACTGCGGGACTACGGACTGGACGCCATGATGGTGACCAGCGAGCCCAACCGGCTCTACGCCGCGGAGTTCCACTCCACCGCCGGCATGGCCGTCATTACCAAGGACGGCAGCTACTTCTTCACCGACAGCCGGTACATTGAGGCCGCCGGGAAGGCCATCCGGGACGGAGAGGTCCTGGAGAACAGCCGGGAGCGCTCCATGACCGCCCTGGCAGGCGAGGTCATCGCCCGCCACGGTGTCAAGGCCCTGGGCTTTGAGGAGCAGTACGCCACGGTGGCGGAGTACCAGCGCTGGCAGAAGGAGCTCAAGTGTGAGCTGGTGCCGGCCACGGCTCTCCTCAGCGAGCTCAGGGATGTGAAGGATGAGGGGG
>CANRHK010000141.1 GCA_947630395.1 uncultured Oscillospiraceae bacterium | reverse complement strand
CTTCACGGTGGTGTTCTCCTTCTTCAGAAAGATTTCCAGCGCTTTCAGCTTCTCCTCCTCCATGGTCAGCGTGATTGCTGCCTTTTCCATTTTCAAGCACCTCCTATGGCAGATACAATCTCGGGTTGGTGCGCTCCCCGTTGACGCGCACCTCGAAGTGGAGATGGGGACCGGTGGACCGTCCGGTGGAGCCGGAGAGGGCGACGATATCGCTCACCTCCACGCTCTGCCCCACGGACACCAGCAACTTGGAGCAGTGGCCGTAAAGGGTGGAGAGTCCACCCCCGTGATCTATCATGACGTAGTAGCCGTAGCCTCCGGCGTTGTACGCGGACACAGTCACCGTGCCTGCCAGCGCCGCCCGGACGGGGGTGCCGGTGACCACCGCCAGGTCCATGCCGCTGTGGCCCTTCCGCTGGCCGGTGAAGGGGTCGCTGCGGTACCCGAACTCGGAGGTGACCACATTCCGCCAGTTCTCTCCAATGGGGGAGCAGAAGCCGTTCACCCCGATGAATGGCAGGCCCGCGTCTATGGCGCCTCCGGCGTAGCCGTACTGGATGATGTTGTAGACGCTGTCCGCGTTGGACTTCTGCTCCTCCACGATTGCCGTGCCCAGCAGCGATGCCAGATTGCCATAGACTGCCGCCATGTCCTCAATGGGGACGGCCGCGGTGTAGGCCTCCTCCGTCTTCACCTCCGTCCCGTCATCCGCTGTTGTGGTGACAGTCCTTGTCTTCTCCTCATAGGTGACGAAGCAGTCCACAAACTCACGCCGCGCGTGGCTGCCGGGGGAGTCCGCGCCGAAAAACAGGGCAAAGAACACCGCTTTGACGCGGACATCATCCAGGCCGTCCTCTGTCCCCACCATTTCGTTTATCTCTTTCATATATCCATCCAGAAGCGCGAAGCCAGAACGCATATCCTCGATATACGCCCGATACTCCTCCGGTACATCGCCGGGAATAGTTCCACCGTTGAAACACAGCTCCACCATGGACATGTTCTGGTCCGCGCTTGCCGAGCCGAGGGAGCAGAGGAGAGCCAGCAGCACAATGAACGGAGACAGCACAGCCACCAGGAACCACCCCACCGCTTTCCGCCCCCGCTCATCCAACATGACAGCGGCGGCGAGTTTGGCTATCAGAGGGTTAGCCAAGGGTCATCCCTCCCATGGCCGGACCATCTTCCGGCGTCGCGCTCTGCTCCTGGCCGGCTTTCATCTCCTGCCAATGCTCCGCCAGGGCGGCTATGGTCTCCTCGTGGCCGTCTGCGCTGCCGGGCTTGGCCCACTCCAGGTAGCCGTTGTAGTCCATGCCGCCGTCCAACAGGAGCTTCGCCACATCGACCGCATCATTCATGATACAAGCGCGGAGGGCGCTGTAGTCGTTGACATCCACCCACATCCGCTTTTTTAAAAGTTCCTCCGCTATCCAGCGATCCCGCTGTTGGCAGGTCAGCATATGGAGGGCCCTCGCCGCGCTGGCCCCGCCGGAGATCCCTTTCTCCACCAGCATGTCCAGCGTCAGCCAGTCCTTGTCCATGGCAAACTGCTCCAGGAGGCGGGACGGCGCTGCGGAGATCTGCGCCTCACTGCACTGCCGGATGATCTCTGTGGCGATGAAGCGGTGATCCGTATAGGCGTAGGAGGCCAGTTCCCCACGGAAGGACGCGGACAGCCCCGGCACACAGCTGTCTGCCTGTTCCAGCAGGAAGGAGACTTTCTGGGGGTCATTGATGCCGATGGCTTTTTTGCAGGCGGCATGGTAGACCGGCTCCGGGAACTGCCTGCCGGACTCCAGCAGAAGAAGAGTCATCTGCCTACCCACCACGCCGGGCCGGCCCGCCGCCTCGATGAGCAGGTCATCCGCGTGGGCCTCCATCGCCCTGGGGTACAGGTCTTTGAAAGCGGACAGCTCCCCGTCCCGAATGGCAAGGACCGTCCTGTCATAGTCGCTGAGGCGCAGGGGCCGCCGGCCCACGGCGTCCATGTAGGCGGTGATGCTGCCGGTCATACGCCGCAGAAGCCGCTCGGTTTGGTCCATGGCCTTCTCCTGCCGCTCCCGCCGCTCCACCAGCGCGTCCAGCAGGACCTTCTCCTCCCGCTGGCTGAGATGCACCACCCTGCCGCCCGTGTCCTCCTCCACGCCGTCAATCTTCATATACCGGGCATGCGTAGGGTTGTCCCCGTGGAATGCCTTGGTGATGGCGGAGGCAACAAGGAACATCCGGTCCAGGTCGTTCCCATTTTCCCCCAAGGTCTTGCCGGTGATGAAGCTCCTGGTGACGCTCTTTTTCTGCTGCTCGTCGTACCACTTGAGGTACACATCCAGGTAGACGCCCTCGCTGCCGCCGTAATCGGTGGTGCAGAAGATATCCGCGTCCTTGGGGATCTCCCGGCCGTCCTCCCAGCAGATGTCCAGGAGGAAGTATTCGTCCGGCAGGTATCCCATGGACGCCAGCCGGTACTTCAGCTCCTCGAACACCTCCTGGGCCGTGCGCTGGCCGGCGTACTCCTGCCGGTCGGGGTCGTGAGGGTCCGGCGTCCATTTTTCAAAAGGTATCGTGTTCATTGGTTGTTGTGCCTCCTTTTTCGTAGTTGTCCAGTATCGTCTGATTCTCGTCCGCCGGCGTCTCCCGCGCCCGGTCGCTCAGCCACCAGTCAAACCACTCCCGGCCGCTGGCATGCTGGTTGCTCCTGCCTTCCTCGATACGCAGCCGGATCACCCAGTCGAAGATCCGTATCCACTGCTCCCGGAACTTGGGCCAACGGTCAAACTCCCGCCGGCGCTCCTCCTCCCTCGCCATGGGACACCCGATGCAGCCCAGACGCCGGAACCCCTCTCCATACAGGCCGCACTGCTCCAGCCCGGCCTCCCTGGAGTAATCCCAGATGTAGCTGTCCGGCCAGTGGGCCAGCGGGTTCACGCGTTTCTCCGCCTGGGCGTAGCAGGTCTCAAAGGTCCCGCGGTTTTCGTGGTTGTCCCATGCCATGATGTGTCCCTGCCTGTTCGGCCCATGGGCGGCGATCTTCAGTTCGTCCCGCGACTTGGCGCGGCGCGTACTTTCATATTTCCGGACGCCCAGTGCCAGAATCGCGCTGCCGTATTCCTCAGACCGGCGCTCCTTCAGGTGGGCGCAGCACCAGCGCATTCGGCGCAGGGGTGGGAACTTCTTTTGGAGCATGAGCCGCCATATAGAATTTTTGTACATTACGTCATAGGCGGTCAGCCCCACATCCTGATACATTTGAAAGTTGCGGCGCTGGAAGTAGACCAGTTCGGGCGGATCGATGCCGGTGATGGAGTGCAGATAGAAATGCCGCACCCCGGCCCGGCGCATCAGGTGGCCCAGCACCCGGCTGTCCTTTCCCTCGCTGGTGCAGACACAGTACCCGCGGGGATCGTTCCGCAGCGCCAACGGCTCGAACTCCCGGATCATGCGGATGGCCTCGTCATCGGGCTGGCCTCGGATGGCGGGCTGGTCCGGCTGTTGGAACGACAGTTCCAACTGATATTCCATGTCCACTACCGTCCTCCCGCCTCCCCGAAGAGCTTCGCCTTGTGGGGCGGGGCCTTCACCTCCAGCAGATGCCGCTCACTGCCGCACTTGTACAGGCACTCACCCCGCACCGCCTGGCGGATGAGGTCGTACTCCGAGCTCTCCACCTGGATGTTGTCCATGTAGAAATGCCGGTCAATGGACCCGGCGTTGAACAGAAACTGGTGGGTGGGGATGGCAAACAGGGGCCGCGTCATCTCCGCCATGCCCGGCTGGGTGAAGTCCTCAATGTTCTGGCTGGCCAGCAGCAGGGCCGAGTCCTTCTTCCGCACCCGCTTCATGCAGTTGCGGATGTACTCAATGGCCGTGGGGTTACTGAGGAACAGGTACAGCTCGTCTATGGCCGCGAAGGAGTTCCCCTCCGTCAGCAGCTTGTCGCTGAGATAGGACAGGATGTTGAACAGCATGGCGTTGCGGACGCTGGCGCTGCCGCTCTGGATGAGGTCCTTCACGCCGAAGACCAGGAAGCGGTTGGACGTAATGTTCGTATGGCCGTTGAAGAATTTGCTCTCCGCGCCCACGCACAGGGAGTGGAGGCCCAACAGAACCTCCTGGAGCAGCTCCCGGGGGTAGAGGGGATGCGTCTCCCGGTCATAATTCCGGTACGCGTCCTCCATGACGGCGTACAGGTCCGAGAGGATGGGAAAATCCGTGGGGGCCATCCGGGAGAAGTCCGTCCGCTCCGTCATCCCCCACTGCCGGTACATCCGCTCCAGCATCAGCTCTATGACGTCGATGTGCCGGTCCGAGAAGTCCTTGCAGCTGCGGAAGAAATCCTTGAGGAAGGAGATATGCTGGTTCAGCCGGGAGCGCCTGCGGAACGCCGCGGGCGCGTACATATCCTCGTTACCGTCCTCCGCACCGTCATCCATATTCCACAGCTTGGGCTCCAGGGGATTGATGTGGTACTGGCCGCTCATGATGTCGGTGTAGCATCCGCCCAGATTGGCGCACAGCTCCTCCAGCTCCTGCTCCGGGTCCAGGCAGACCAGCCCCTTGCCGGACTCCAGGATATTGCACAGCAGCAGCTTCAGCAGATAGCTCTTGCCCTGGCCGGAGTTGCCCAGGATGAGGACGTTGGCGTTGGTCTTGTCGGAGGCCCGGCGGTCCAGGTCCACAATGATGTGGCTGCCGTACTTGTCCTTGCCGATGTAGAAGCCCTTGGGATCCGTCTTGCCGGAGTAGTTCAGCGGGAAAAGATTCGCCACGCTGCTGGCCGGCAGAACCCGCTCATACCGCGAACGGAACACATTCCTGCCCGCCGGGTTGGCGGCCAGGAACCCATCCCGTTGCCGGAGGAAGATGCCGTCCGTGTTCATCCTGGCCCTGGTCAGCTCCGCCAGCACCTCATCCCGCAGGAGCCGCAGTCCCTCGCTGTCCGAGGCCGCCAGCTCCATGAACACGGCGCAGTGCATGAGGGGTTCCTGATTGCGGTGCATGGTGGTGATAAGGGCGGTCACATCCTGGAGATTGGCCTCCGCCGCCACGCTCTGCTGGTAGTCCGTGGTATTACTGCGCTCCAGCCGGTTTCGGTTGCTGGCGTTCTGGAGGATTTGCCGCTCCTCCGCCGGCGTGACCACGCGGAGGTAGATGTGGAGGGTCACGCCGCTTTTCTCCCCCAGGTGCCGGAGCAGCGCTTGGTCCTCCGTGGTGGAGGGGTAGTCCCGGATGGCCATGGCGCAGCGGTAGGTGCTGCCCAGGATGTAGGTGTCGGTGTTGAACCGGACGGCGGTGGGGGCGATGAGATCCAGGAACCGCTTGGGCATCACAGCTGCCGCGGCCTCCCGTTTCCCCTTTCTCCGCTTCTTTTTAGCCACCGCCCTTCACCCACCTCTCGCCGTCCACGGATTCGTAGTATTCCGTGGTCACGTCCTGCTGATAGTACACCGCCAGCAGGCGCATCAGGTCCTGTCCCTCCGCTGTCCGGACCTGGAAGCCCCGGTCCCGGATGAACTTCTCCAACTGCCCGATGTGGCTGGTTGTGTCGCTGATTCTGCGGTCCAGCTGGAACACCAGGGCGAACTCCCGGACGGAGGACGCGGCGGACTGGAGCTCGGACAGGTGCGCCATGTCCTGCCGCAGCAGTTCCCGGATGGCGGGCACCGTCTCCCGCTCCATCCGCTGGCGGTAGTAGTCTCTGTTGGGCTGGAAGGATTCCCGGGAGTTCAACGTCAGAATCTCCATGAGCTTGACGCCCCGCAAGAGGTTGGTCAGGCAGCGCACCCTGTCCCGGACGCCCTCCGGGGAGAGGACGGAGAGATTGCTGGGGCTCACGAGGAAAAAGACCAGCTCTCCGCCGGCGGTCATAACGCCATGGTCGGTGAGCCGGTCTATCCCCATGAGCTGGCGGGTGGACTGGCGCCTGCGCAGTTCTTTCTTCTGCTTTCTATTCACCGCTCGGTTCCTCCCACTCGTAGTATTGCTGGCAGAGGAAGAGGAAGCAGACAGCATAGCGGAGGAAGTCCAGGATATTGGAGTCCTCCACGCGAATGCTCAGGAACGCGTACAGCACTGTCCCCACCAGCGGCGGAACAAACCCGGCCCGCGCCAGGGATACGATGGACAGCAGCAGGCCCACCCCGATGACGGTGAGGTCCTTCAGCTCCCACAGCCACATCCTGGGCCGGGCCGTCAGGTTGTCGGGATAAATAAAAATTGCAAGTCACCTCCAAAAAATGAGGACCGCCACATTACGTGACGGTCGTAGATCGTATAATTCTGTTATCCAATGGTGCGCTGGCTGATTGCGCAATCACATGAGTCCGCCCATCCCACCCATGGCCTGCTGGCCCTCCAGGGCTTTCAGTTCGGACGGGAGCGCCGTGCGGTAGCCTATGCCGTGTCTGGTTTCGGCGGTGACGATGCGGCCCTCCGCCAGCAGTTCCTTTGTTAGTTTGCCGATGAATGTTTCCGCCATGTCGCCGCTCTGCTTTCGGGACGCGAGGCGGGGGATGATGAAAGGCTTGGCGATGCGGCCGCTCTGGT
>CANRHK010000140.1 GCA_947630395.1 uncultured Oscillospiraceae bacterium | reverse complement strand
CTGATGGAGGGGTGGACCGCGTCAGAGCGGTGGATGACGCCCTCATAGCCGCCCAGATTGACCGTCAAATCCCGCCGGCTGTCGCAGCGGAGGACCGTTCCCTCCAGGATTGTCTGCTGATCCATGGCCTCCCGCAGCACGGTCAGGGGCTGGTGGTCCGGGAACAGAGGGCCGCAGCCCTCGGGAAGATATATATTTCTGCGCAAGAGATACACCGTCCTAACTTTTCTGGATAGGACAGTGTATGCGGCCATGTGCTTGACCTGTGAGAATTTGAGGTGATTTTTACTTGGATCTGAAATTGAACCAGAAGGTGGAACTGAAAAAACAGCACCCCTGCGGCAGCAAGGTGTGGACCGTGCTGCGGGTGGGCATGGATATCAAGCTGCGCTGCGACGGCTGCGGCCACGAGCTGATGCTGCCCCGCAGCAAGGTAGAAAAGGCCATCAAAAAGATTTTGAGCGAGGAGGATGCCAAATGAGTCAGAAGATGGTGAAGATCATCACCCGGGTCATTATCGGCCTGCTGGTAATCACCATGCTGGCAGGGCTGATTTTGCCCGTGCTGCGGTGAGAGATCAATATACATAATAGAGGACAAACAGACCCGGCACTCCAAGGAGCGTCGGGTCTTATTTTCTCGATCCCCAAACCCGGCCCGCACCCCACTCTCCCTCGCGGAGTAGAGCGGAGCGACGGCAGGCAGTAGGAGACAAATAGCAGTACCGGTGAAAGCTTCTCTGGCCCACACACACCGGCCATCTCCCGTAAAAAAGGGGGTCCAGCCCGTAGGGCTGGAGCGCTTTTGGTGACTTTTCCCGCGTGGGAAAAGTCACCCGGGGCCGCAACGGCTATGCCGCGAGGAGGGAACCCAAGCGGACGATTCGGTCCCCAGGGGCTGGAAGCCCCCGGCACCCAATCCTATTTTTCCTCCAGCTGCCTGACCAGATCCTCAGACGGCGTCACATATGCCGTCTGATACGGGTCGTAGACCACCATGCCGGGCCGGGCGCCGCCCGGCTTTTTCACATTCCGTACCTGGGTGTAGTCCACGGCCACCTGGCCGCCGCCCCGGCCCTGGGAGAACCAGGCGGCCAGCATGGCCGCCTCGGTGAGAGACTGCTGATCCGGCGCTCGCCCCTCGGCGCAGAGAATCACGTGGGAGCCGTGGATCCGCTGGGTGTGGAACCAGTAGTCCGACTTGAAGGCCTCCTTCGTCAGCTGGTCGTTCTGACTGTTGCTGCGGCCCACCAGAATGCGGAAGCCGCCGCTGGAGCGGAACACCCGTGGACGGCTGGGTCCCCGCCGGGGCTCCTTCCTGCCGGGGGCCGGTCCTTTCAGATAGCCCGCCTCCCGCAGCTCCCGGCGGATATCCAGAAAATCCTGCTCCAGATCCGCCCGGCTCAGCTCGTCCAGCACGCTCTCCAGCCAGTCCCGCTCCCGGCGGGCCAGTTCCATCTGTTCGCTGAGCCTGATCTCGGCGGTCTTGGCCTTGTTGTAGCGCTTGAAATATTTGGCCGCGTTCTGCTGGGGCGTCAGCCTTGGATCCAGGGGGATGTCTATCTCTTTATAATCAGGATCGTAGTAGTTCTGGGCCCGGAGACGGCTCTGCCCCCGCTCCATGCGGTAGAGATTGGCGGTGATCAGCTCTCCGCAGATCCGAAGACGGTCCCTGTCCCTGGTCTCCGCGTACTCCTTCTCCTGGAGGGCCAGCTTCCGAACCACTCTGTCCCGTGCGGTGGAAGCGGCCCGCTGGAGATCCGCACCCCGCTGGCGGTTGCGCTCCAACCGCTCCCGGGCCTCGTAGAAGGCGTCCAGCATGGGGGAGAAGGCCTCCCACGCCTGCCCCTCCATGGCACCGCCGTACTGGGCAATGGGGCGGTAGGAGAAGTCCGCGCCCTTGCCGTCCCGAGTGAGCAAATAGGGGGTAAATTGTTCCTCCTTTACAGTCGCCTGCCAGCGGAAAAAGGCGGCGGAGAGAGCGGCGCTCTCCCGGGTAAAGAGGCGGGCGTCCGCGGACCCCAGGGCTTCATAGGCCAGCTCCCGGCAGATCAGCGGGGAGAGGCCGAAAAAGCTTTCCAGCAGGAAGCCAGCCGCCTCCGTCTCCGGCGCGGCCTGGGAGAGGAGACGGGCGAAGCCCTCCTCGTCGATTTGGAGGGGGTCCGCCTTGCGCTGGGCGGGGGGGAGGCGGTAGAAAAGACCGGGGAGCACCTGCCGGTCCTGGTTCATCTCCAGATCCACCCGGCGGAGGCAGTCGATGATCCGATCCTGGCCGTCGGTGAGAATGAGATTGGAGCGGGGGCCGATGCACTCCAAAATGAGGCGGCGGCGGCCTGCCTCCCCCAGCTCGTCCACCGTCTCCACGGTGAGGCTCACCACCCGCTCCAGGCCGGGCTGGCTGATCTCCGCAATCCGTCCGCCCCCCAGGTGCTTTCGCAGCAGCATGCAGAACATGGGCGGCGCGGCGGGGTTTTCCCGGGCAATACGGGTGAGGTGCATTCGGGCCTGGGAGGCCCCGGCGCAGAGCAGCAGCTTCCTGTTGCCCCGAAGGGTCAAAAGCACCTGATCCCGGGCGGGCTGCTGCACCTTCTCAATGCGGAGGCCTATTACCGCCTCCCGCAGTTCTTTCACCACGCCGGACAGACAGACAGCGTCAAGTGGCATGTGCATCCTCCTCCATAATGACGGCGAAAAGCTCGCTGACGCGGTCCCGCCGGCCGCTGAGATACAGATAGCCGAAAAGACACTCCAGGGCGGTGGCCTTCAAGTAGTCCGAGCGGCTGGCGCTGTGGGGGATGGTGTTCACGTGGGCGTTGCGGCCCCGCTTGAAGACCGCCAGCTCCTCACCGGTGAGCAGGGGCAGAATCCTGTCCGCCCGCTGGGCCTGGGCCTGGGCCCGCACCAGCTCCACCGCGGCCTGGTGAAGGCCCTTGCCGCTGGCCTTGCCGTGGGCGCAGAGCCAGGCGCGGACCAGCAGCTCATAGACGGCGTCCCCGAGATGGGCCAGGCCAATGCTGCTGATGGCGCGGATCCGGTCCTCCGCCAGATGCAGATCAAAATAGTCGCTCATAGTTTCTCCTGTACAGTCAATGCTATATCATATAAGGTCTTCCGCCCTCCATCATACCGTGATTTTCCACGCCTGTCAATCGCCGTATGGCGGTTCCGGGGCCATCTTGGAGAAAATCAGCGGCGGCGGGGGCGGCACTTTTGGATACTTTTTTGCCGAACGGGTGTTGCGATTTCCAACCGGCAGTGCTATCATACGCTCTGCGTAAATCCTATGATCGAGGTGTTCTATTCCCATGCAGATTCTGATCCAAATGTCCCTCTCCCTGGTGGGCGGGCTGCTGATGTCCCGTCTCGCCAAAAAACTGAACCTGCCCGCCGTGACGGCCTATCTGGTGGCGGGGCTCCTGCTGGGGCCCTACTGCATCGGAGCACTGAACCTCCACGGCCTGGGCTTTAACACGGAGGCCGAGGTGGCCGCCCTGGACATCATCTCCCAGGTGGCGCTGGGCTTCATCGCTTTCACCATCGGGAACGAGTTTCGCCTGGAGCAGCTCAAGCACATGGGCAGGCAGGCCATCACCGTGGGCATTCTCCAGGCGGTGGTCACCACCGCCGTGGTGGATATCGCCCTTGTGGGCCTCCACTTCATGGCCCCCCAGGTGCTCTCCGTCTCCTCCGCCATCACCCTGGGCGCCATCGGCGCCGCCACCGCACCGGCAGCCACGCTGATGGTGGTCCGGCAGTACAAGGCCAGCGGCCCGCTGACCAAGCTGCTACTATTAGTGGTGGCCATCGACGATGCGGTGGGCCTGGCGCTCTTTGCCGCCTCCTTCGGCGTGGCGTCCGCGCTGGAGAGCGGGCGCGTCAGCGTCACTACCGTGCTGGTGGAGCCGCTGGTGGAGATCGTTGTCTCCCTGTCCCTGGGCGCGGCGGCGGGATGGGTGCTGTACCGCGTTGAGAAATACTTCTTCTCCCGCAGCAAGCGCCTGACCCTCTCCCTGGCTTTTGTACTGCTGACCGTGGGCCTGTCCATGGCGGAGTTCGATGTGGGCGGCGTCCACGTGAAATCCAGCCTGCTGCTGGTGTGCATGATGACCGGCACTGTCTTCTGCAACATCTGCGACTTCTCTGAAGAACTGATGGAGCGGGTGGACGGCTGGACCGCGCCCCTGTTCGTGCTGTTCTTCGTCCTCTCCGGGGCGGAGTTGAATCTGGGGATCCTCTCCAACCCTCTGGTGCTGCTGGTGGGCGTGGTGTATATCGCCGCCCGCTCCCTGGGCAAATATATGGGGGCCTACGGCAGCTGCGCCCTCACCAAGTGCAGCAAGACCATCCGGGATAACCTGGGGATCACCCTGCTGCCCCAGGCCGGCGTGGCCCTGGGCATGGCGCTGACCGCCCAGCAGCTGGCGGACGGCGCCATGGTGCGCAGCGTGGTGCTGTTCTCCGTGCTGGTGTACGAGTTGGTGGGCCCGGCCCTGACCAAGCGCGCCCTGATCGCCGCCGGGGAGATCCGGCCCGAGGGCCGCACCAATGCCCGCAGGCGGAACGTGCCCAAAGCCCCTATCAAGCAGTTCTAAACCTATCATGAAAGAAACCCCCTGAACCGGGAAGCGGTTCAGGGGGTTTCTTTCAGTAATTCGTCGTAGGTGGTGTCCAGGGCGTCCCGAATGGCCTGGAGCTGGGCGGCCTGGATGTGCTGAGCGCCGCGCTCTATCTTCACCAGGGCCTCCCGGGTCATGTCGCAGCCCATCAGCTGGAGGCGGGCGGCCAGCTCCGACTGTCCCAGGCCCCGGACTTTCCGAATGCGGCGGATGTTGGCGCCGATGCGGATGGCATCCTGTTTAATTTTTTGCTCAACCACCCCATCACCACCCGATAAAGGACCAACCTGGGTCCAATTTTATCGGAATGGCGTGGTAAGATAGGACCGGGATTGGTCCAATTTGAAAATAAAATCGGAATAGGAGATGTTGAAATGGAGTTTGCGGCAGAGGTACTGGCAAAGCTGCTGGAGGGGAAAGAAGCGGCGGTGACGTTCCCCCAGCTGGAGGCGCCAATGGAGCGGCTGATCGAAGGGCGGGCCATGCGGGCACTGAAGGAGATCCGGGATATCCTGGCGGATGAGAGCCTGTCGGACACGAATTGCTTTTATAAGATTGAGAAAATTGTGACAGTTTTTGAGAAGTTGGGCGCGGACTGCGGGAACCGGCACGACTTCGGATAAGAAAAGCGCCCCGGCCAAGAGGCCGGGGCGCTGGCGAGTGATTAGGAGAGCGCGGCGATTACGGTAGGATCAGCTCCTCGTCCAGCACCTCCCCCTCGCAGACGAAGTTGGTGGGGCCGGTGAGCCACAGGGCGGTCGCCTTCTGGCCGTCCCGATCCACGGTGACGGAGAGGGTCCCTCCGGGGACGGACACCTCCACATCCCGGCCGCTGACCCTGCCCAGCAGGGTGAGGGCCAGCACCACAGCGCCGGTGCCGGTGCCGCAGGCGAAGGTGAAGTCCTCCACCCCCCGCTCAAAGGTAAGTTCCACCACCCGGTCCGGGCCCACCACGTCGCAGAAGTTGACGTTGGCCCCCTTGGGGAGGGAGGAGTGCCAGCGGAGGGATCGGCCCAGATCCCGCAGATCGTCCATGGACTTGTCCGCCAGACCGGGCAGGGGGACCACCAAATGGGGCAGGCCGGGGTTCCCCAGCTCCACATAGGAGCAGGCCCACTGTTTGCCCTGGGCCTCCAGGGGGGAGTCCAGGCGGATCAGGGTGGGGTCGGTGAGGCGGATGCGGTAATTCCGGCGGTCAATGCGGCGGCCGGTCACAATGCCGGAGGGCGTCTCAACCCGCTGCACGTCCCCGGCCAGGCCCTTCTCGAAGCCGTAGCGGCAGATGCAGCGGGCGCCGTTGCCGCACATCTCGCCCTCGGAGCCGTCGGAGTTGTAGAACAGCATACGGAAATCCGCGCCCTTGTCAGAGCGCTCCACCACCATGAGGCCGTCCGCCCCGATGGACAGGCGGCGGTGGCAGAGGATTTTGGCAATGGTGGGGAAAAGACGGTGGTCCAGGTGCTCCTCCCGGTTGTTGAGAATGATAAAATCATTCCCCGCACCGTTCATTTTTGCAAAGCGCACAGGGCTGCCTCCTTTTAGATATAGAGATTTTGGTACACCTCTAGTATAATCGCAAAAAGCGCCGTTGTAAATCCCCGTGTATGCCAAATGCGGACAATTTATAATGAAAGTATGGAAGCGGCGAGGCAGGGGAAAAATAAGTGCGGAATTTGAAAAAGGGTGTTGACAACGGGAAAAGGGGGTGGTATAGTAAGCGAGCTGTCCGGCGCTGGGGTTCCGCAAAAGGGCCTCAGAAAAATTTTCGGAAAAGCTCGAAAAAAGTCTTGACAAGTCGGTTGAGGCGTGGTAAACTAAACGAGCTGTCCGGGAGACGGGCTCAGGGAAAGAGAGAGCGGAAAAGAATTTGAAAAAATTCTAAAAAAGGTCTTGACAAAGCTGAGCGAGTATGCTAAGATAGCGACTGTTCCGCCCGAGAGCGGACGGGGCGAGTACCTTGTAAATTAAACAATGTAACGAACGAAAA
>CANRHK010000139.1 GCA_947630395.1 uncultured Oscillospiraceae bacterium | reverse complement strand
CCGGCCAGGGTGGCCGCCGCGGCCTGCATGCCGTAGCCGGGGATGTAGAACGCCTGCTCCGCCGTCAGGGCGATGGCGTGGGCGGCAATGCTCACGGTCCCCAGCCGGGCCACCAGGCCGGTGAAGACCACCTGCCCCAGCATCACCGCCACCCGGTCGGCGGCAATGGGGAGGCTCAGCCGCAGGCAGCGGCCCATCTCCGCCCCGTCGTATTGCAGCAGCTGCCGCCGGGAGACAAAGAGCCTGCTGCGCAGGGCAAAGGCCAGCATCAGCGTGCCGCCCGCCACAAAGGAGACCGCTGTGGCGATGGCGGCTCCCGGCACCCCCATCCCGGCCCCGGGGATATGGAGGGCGTGCCCGCCCAAATGCCAGACGCCGGGGGGATTGATCAGCAAAAAGTTGAGCACAATGTTGGTCAGGTTCATCAGGAGGTTG
The DNA here is from genome assembly GCA_947630395.1 of uncultured Oscillospiraceae bacterium. Taxonomy (GTDB): domain Bacteria; phylum Bacillota; class Clostridia; order Oscillospirales; family Oscillospiraceae; genus Pelethomonas. The sequence goes on along the minus strand of CANRHK010000139.1, from coordinate 6,178 downwards.
ATCAGCATGGGCGTCCTGGTGTCGCCGGTGGAGCGCAGCACCGCGGCGAAGATGATGCTGGCGCTGCGGAAAAGGGCGGCGGCGCAGACAATGGCGAAGTAGAGCTGGGCGTCCCGGTAGATGTCCTCCTTCGCCCCCAGCCAGCCCGGCAGGTAGGGACTGACGGCCAGGGGAATGACTGTCAGGGCGATCCCCAGCACCAGAGTGAGAATCACGGACTGGGAGGCCATGCGGCGGGCCCGCTCCTCGTCCCTGGCCCCCAGGGCCTGGGAGATGCAGGACAGCACCCCCATGGAGATGGCCCAGAGGGGGGCGTTCACCAGCCACATGGTGGTGGAGGTCAGCCCCACCGCCGCCGAGGCCTTGGCGCTGATCTGGCCCACCTGGGCGGTATCCACGTACTGGACGACGGTCTGCAGGGCCTGCTCGGTCACCGTGGGCCATGCCAGGTGAAAGATGGTGCGCCGCAGCTCCCTGTCGCGGAGAGGGCGGAACATCAGGGCGTCCATGGCGTTCTCCTTTCTGCCGCTTCGCTGGCGGTGTCCCGGCGCTGCCGGTGGTGTTTCGCGTAAAATACGCCGCCCTGGGGAGGCGGCGCTGTGTTGTTCCTGTCTTCTGCTACTTTACTACATATTTCCCCTCCGGGTCAACCCCTTTTCTCTTTTTTGTCCGCGCCGCGTGTACAAATCTTGTTTTTTTACCGGATATGTTGTATCATACATCCAGAGAGCGGGACGGCGGGCCCGCCAGCAGGGCCGCTTTCGCGGCGGAATGGAGAAGCGATACATGGGCGATATTAACATCATCGGCGTGCAGATGGACTTCGGCGCCTCCAAGCGGGGGGTCAGCATGGGCCCCGCGGCCATCCGTTTCGGCGGCGTGTGCGAGGGCCTGGAGCGCCTGGGCTACACGGTGCACGACCTGGGGGACATTGTGCCGCCCCCCGCCGGGGACAGCGGGAAAAATATGCACAACTACCAGCAGGTCATGGAGGTGAACCGGCGGCTGTACCACTCGGTTCTGGCCTCCCTGGAAAACGGCCGGCTCCCGGTGGTGCTGGGCGGCGACCACAGCATTGCCGCCGGCAGCATATCCGCCGTCTCCAAGTTCTACGAGGACAGGGGCGGCGTGGGCGTCATCTGGATTGACGCCCACGGGGACTGGAACAACGAGGAGAGCTCCCCCTCCGGCAATATGCATGGCATGCCCTTCTCCGCAGTCTGCGGCGGCGGGCCGGAGTGCATGGTGAACTTTGGCCAGGGTCCGGCCTATGTGGACGCCGCCCGGTGCGTGCAGATTGGAGGCCGGGATATTGACAGCGGGGAGCGGCTGCGGATGAAGGCCGCCGGCGTCACCGTCTTTCCCATCAATGTCATCGACCAGCTGGGTATGGGGGAGGTCATCCGCCGGGCCATTGCCATAGCGGGGGAGGGCACGGCGGGCATCCACCTCAGCTTCGACGTGGACGCCATCACCCCCGAGTCCGCCCCCGGCACCGGCACGGTGGTCCACAGCGGCCTCACGGTGCGGGAGGCGTTCCTGGCGGTGGAGACCCTGGCGGAGTCCGGCAGGGTGGTGTCCCTGGACATGGTAGAGGTCAATCCCATTCTGGATATCCGGAACAAGACCGGCATCCTGGCCTCCGAGCTGATCCTGTCCGCCCTGGGAAAATCTGTCTACTAAAAGGAGATACGATTGCAATGATACAGGATATCGCGCCCCACCGATACAGAAACGAGTACCGCCCTGAACCGCCGTCTCCGGACAGTTTTCTGCTGTGTTACGACGGGCGGAGGGCGCTGCTCCGCCGGACGGAGGAGAGCATCACCTTTCCCACTTTTGCCGAAGCGGAGGCCTGCGCGGACAGGGAGGCCCTGTACCGGGACTACACCTACCTCTTTTCCATCGATGATATGCGCTTCTACTTGGGGGACCCCGCCTATGGCGCACTGCCGGGGTACGCCTGGGAGGACACGGGCGTCTTCCGGAACGGCCCCTCCAAGGCCCTCCGCTTCGCCGGCATCACCGGCTGGCAGCTCTCCCAGTGGTACGGCGCCCGCCGCTTCTGCGGCCGCTGCGGTACGCCCATGGTCCGGGACGGTAAGGAGCGCATGATGCGCTGTCCCTCCTGCGGCCTCATGGAGTACCCCAAGATCTGCCCCGCGGCCATCATCGCGGTGACCCACGGCAACCGGCTGCTTCTGTCCAAATACGCGGGCAGGTCCTACACCCGGTACGCCCTGCTGGCGGGCTTCACCGAGATCGGCGAGACCATTGAGGAGACGGTAAAGCGGGAGGTCATGGAGGAGGTGGGGCTGAGGGTGAAGAACCTCACCTACTACAAGAGCCAGCCCTGGTCCTTTACCGACACCATGCTCTTCGGCTTCTTCTGTGAGCTGGACGGGGATGGGGAGGACGTGACCCTGGACACCGATGAGCTGGCCCTGGCGGAGTGGTTCGAGCGGGAGGACATCCCCGTGAAATTTGAGGATTGCAGCCTCACCAACGAGATGATGCTGGCCTTCAAGGAGCGCCGTGCGCCCTGAGATTGCCGTAACGTGAGAAAGGCGGGAGCTCCCCGGGCCCCCGCTTTTTTTCTAAATTTTTCTGCCCCGCCCGGGCGCGTAAATTTCGCCGCCTCCGGAAACAATATGGCTGGACGGAGAGGAGGAGAGAAATGATGGAGAACGGTTTTCTCAAAGGTATGCTCCTGGGCGTAGCGGCGGGCGCGGCGGTAGATATGGCCCTGCGCACCAAGGAGGGCAAGCGGACTGCCGCCGGCAGGGCGATGCAGACCGTCACCGACGCGGTGGACTCCGCGGCCACGTCTGTGAAGCAGTCGTGGGACAACAGATAGAACGTCCCGGGCCCCGGAAGCACCATAATTGGTGTTTCCGGGGCCCCTGGCTTTTTATTCCTTCACAACGCTCTCAATCTGCCCCGGCCAGAGGTTTCGGATGGTGGCGGGCTCACCGGTGTAAGTGACGGTCACCCGGTCACCCTTGGTGTACTGATTCGCCTCGCCGGGGATCCAGACAGTAAACCTTTCGCCGCTGTCCAATTCCATCTCGATAAAGTCGTGGCCCTCGGTGTAGTGGTGCTCCTGGCCGTCAAAGTAGTCCTCGTGCCGGTCGTCCACCCAGGACACCGTGCCGCTGGCCGTCCGGGGACCGTCTACGGCGGTCTTCTCCGGCAGGATCGCCTCCAGCACCCGGGCCAGCTCCTCCTCCGTCAGGCCGGAGGCCGTCACGCCCCAGGCCACGCCGTCCTGGAGGAACTGGGTGTGGCAGTAGATTCGCCCTTCCTCGCCGTAGTATCCGCCGTTGCCGGCGTAGCGGAACAGGGCCAGGTCCCAGCCCTTTATCCGGGTAGTCACGATCTTCTCCGGCCCCGCCGCGATATCCAGGGTGCTGGGATTCATGATAAACATGGTCTGTAGAGAGATGTCCAGGGACTTCTCCCCGGCGGCGTCCGAAAAGGAAAATGCATTGATGTCATAATAGGTCCCCCGCTCCCTGGCGCGGTACACACCGAAGCCGTCCCCGAAGCAGCCGCCGCCTGTGAGGGTCATCCCGGAAAGGTCCTCCTCCGTCGGCAGGGTCACGCCGAAGTAGTCCTGCACCTCCGCATAGGTCATGGGCACGAAATCCTCCGTCGCCAGGGAAACCATGGCGGAGACTCCCACCGGCGGCGAGGTCACGTCGTTGACGGAAATCCCTCCCACCGGCGGCGCCGCCACCTCGTTGAAGGCCAGCTTTACGACTGCGGGCGGGTTCACAGGCTGGACAGTTCCCACGCCGGGTTGGTTCCCGCCGTAGCTGTCCCCGCCGGCCCCGTCCGCGGGCAGTTGGACGCCGCCCTGCCGAGGCCAGCACAGCACCGCCGCCGTAATGAGCAGCAGGCAGGCCGCCAGGGCCGCCCACCGGGCCGCCGGGAAGCGGACGCGCTTAACATTTCCCCGCTCCCAGGCGCTCTCCGCCTCCAGCAGCAGGCTGTCGTCGATCTCCCCCACGGCCTCATACAGTTTGAAGCTATCCATGGTACAGGTCCTCCTTTTCCAGATACTGCCGCAGCCCCTTCCGGGTGCGGCTGAGCATATTGGCCACCTTGGTCTCGCTGAAGCCGAAGCGATCCGCGATCTCCCGCACAGAGCAGGCGTGCCAGTACCGCAGCACGAATACCTGCCGCTTGATGGCGGGGAGGCCGCGGAGATAGGCGGAAATGGCCGCCGCCAGCTGCTTTTCCTCCAGAGCGCTCTCCACACTCCGGGTATCGCTGACGCACTCCGACAGCTCCTCCAGAGACAGCGCCGCCTCGCCGCCGCCCCGCCGGGCGGCGGTGCGCCCCTCCAGGCGCTTTAAGGCGATGCGCCTTGTCAGCTTGCCCAGGTAAGTGGAGAGGTTCTCCGGGCGGTGGGGTGGGATGCTGTTCCAGGCAGCCAGCCAGGCGTCCGCCGCGCACTCCTCCGCGTCCTCGCCGCTGCCCAAAATCCGCTGGGCGATGGAGCGGCAATAAGCGCCGTATTTGGCCTGTGTCTCCGCCAGCGCCCGCTCGGATTTGTCCCAGTACAGCGCCACAATGTCCCTGTCGTCCACTCGCCCGCCTCCTTTGCCGCCATTTGAAAGGCCCTTCACCCCTATACTCCGAAAAAAGGGAAATTTCTCGCGCCGAAGATAGTATTTTTTAGTATACCACCTCCGCCCGCGCAAAAAAAGGGCCGGCGGACGATGTCCGCCGGCCCTTCGTCTTCAGATAGGCGGGCTCTCACCGGCCTTCTGGCGGAAGCCCGCCGCCTTCGCCGTCTCATAGGTGACGCCGCCCTCCCGGTGGTCGCTCTTGGCCATGTTCAGGTAGAAAGCACACATCGTGCCGTGGGCGGTCCAAGGCAGGCCCACCATGGCGGACAGCCAGGGCAGGGATCCGGTAAACCCCCGCCAAATGCAGAGCCCCGCCAGACCCAGCCCCCCGATGGTTACCACCCACAGCAGGGCGCGCACATCGTCGATGAGCTGCTTGGAGAAGTGGGGCTGTTTTTTTCGCCGCCCCAGGCGCTTCCCGCCCCTCACGCCAGCCCCGTCAGCCGGGCGAAGCGGTAGAGCACCGTCACCATCTGCTCCCTGGTCAGCACGTCCTCCCACATGTAGTTGCTCTCGCCGTCCGCCGTCTTGCCGCTGCCCTGGATGAGGCCGTTGTCCACAGCCCACCGGCGGGCGTCCTGGGAGTAAGCGCTGCTGTCGTTGTCCTGGCTGGCCCTGCGCATCTCCAGCCATAGCTCCTCAAATCGCTTGACGTCCATGTCGTCCTCCTCCGTTTCTCCGTCAAATGGGGGCCGTACAGCCCCCACAATCTGCTTCAGCGGCCTGTCCCGCCGCTGAACCTGACCGCCGCTGGCGTCATTCCCCGCGCCGGTGTTGCCCTCGATGGCCGTCACAGCGTCGGGGCGGACGCTTTCCACGATGCCGCAGTGGTCGGTGGCCGCCCCGCCGGGGAAGTCGTAGATGACCACGTCCCCCGCCCGGTAGTCCCCGGTCACCCAGCACCCGGCGGCCTGGGCGGCCCGCATCAGCGCCCCGCAGCTGGCGGTCAGCGCCGGCAGCGGCACGCCCGCCCGGTGAAAGCACCACTGGACGAAGGCCATGCACCAGGAGTAGCCCTGGCCGGAAACCTCCCGACCGTAGTACCAGGTGTTATATTTCACATGGTTGCTACCCTTTGGATTCTCCCGAACACCCAGCTCGGCCCTGGCAGCCGACAGAACCCCCTCAGCCGTTCCCATTGTCGTCCCCCCTGATGGCCTGGGTCCCAAAGTAGAAGGACACGATCACCGTATAGATGGTCATGAAGTGCTGGTCCACCTGGCCGGTGGCCGACTGGACGGCGAACACGATGGTCAGCGCCAGGGTCACCAGGCTCTTCACCGTCAACAGGTTTGCCAGCCGCTTCATCAGAATTTCCCACATTGCTGCCTCCCCTTCCCTGTGCCCTCTGGCACAGTATATCTTACGCTTTACGCCGCCTCGTCGTGCGCGGCCTGGTTCAGGTGCTTCTCCAGCTTGTCCAGGGCGTCCGTCACCGGGCCGTTGCAGCCCTGCTCCTTCAAACCCTTCAGACAGGCCAGCACGCCGTAGCAGATCAGCGTCTGCTCCCGGCGGATGGCGGCCAGCGCCTTATCCTGCCG
>CANRHK010000138.1 GCA_947630395.1 uncultured Oscillospiraceae bacterium | reverse complement strand
CAGAAGGGTGACGGTGACATTCTCCGCCTCCCGGAGTAAAATCTCAATCAGCGTCCTCTCCTGGGCGTTGAAGTAAGCGAAGCCGTCCAGGTAGGCGTCCTTTCCCCTGGCGTAGCCGGACTCCGCCAGGCGCTCCAGGAGCTTGTCCATCCGATCCCGGCGGTCCACGCCGCCGCTCTGGAGCCGGGCGAGATAGGCGGAGTAGATGAGACTCAGATCCCGCACCTTCTCCCCGCTCATGCCCTCCAGGGCGTCAATGGCCCCACCCAGATCCTCGGGGCGCACCCGGCAGGCAATGAGCTCGTCGCAGAGCCCCACCAGCTCCTGGAGGAAGGGGGCCTTCCGGGAGGGCCGGGCGTAGACGGTCAGCGCCTGGACCACCTCCTGGAGAGCCATCTGCATGAGCAGCAGCTTTCCTCCCGCATCCAACGTCCCGTCGGCCAGCCCCCCGGTGCGCTCCAGCACCCGGCCCGCCAGCAGGCGGGGGCTCAGTACCTCCGCGTAGCGGGAGGCCGCCGGGCCGCAGAAGCGGCACAGCTCCATCTCCGCCTCGTGGGAGGCGTGCTCCGGCACCAGCAGCAGGGATGGCGTCCCCGCCTCTCCCCTCTCCTTGATCCGCTCCAGCACCCGGCCGGACTTGCCGGTGTTGGCCCGGCCCATCAGAATTTCCAGCATCAAGATCCCTCCCACCGCTTATGGGCTTATGAATCGCATTATAGCAGATGGGGGCGGCGGGTTTCAATGGCTTTGTGGGAAAGTTTCGTCCCGCCGTCCCTTCCGGGGCGGCGGCACTTGGGGCAGCAGCGTGCCCGCCGCCGCCAGCAGCAGGAACAGCCCCGCCCGATACCGGACGGTCAGCGCCAGCGCCAAGCCGGTGAGCAGTACGGCGCAGACGAGCCCCAGGCGGCGGCAGAAGCGGTCCGCCAGCATGGGGTCCGTCAGCCAGCTCACCGCCAGATAGAGGGCCCGTCCCCCGTCCAGGGAGGGGATGGGCAGCAGGTTGAAGACTCCCAGCAGCAGATTGGCCCCCGCCAGGACGTACTCCCCGGAGATCCGGGCGAAGATCAGGGCCAGGGCCAGGTTCACCGCCGGCCCCGCCAGGGTGCAGAGGATCTCCCTGCCGTAGGGCAGATAGCGGGTGTCCGCCCGGATCTCCGCGCCGAAGGCGGTGAGTCGGATGCGCTCCACCTTGGCCCCCGCCAACCGGAGGGCCGCCAGGTGCCCCAGCTCGTGGCAGAGGGCGGAGAGGAACACCAGCGGCAGCACCGTCCCCGCCCCCGCCAGCACCGCCAGGGCCGCCATGGCGAAGAAGCCCCAGCCTGCCTCCAGCTTACGCCAGCTCCACATAGTAGATCGGGTTCAGGTAGAGATCCCCGTCGTGGAGCTCAAAGTGGAGGTGGGGCCCCGTGACCTGGCCGGTGTGCCCCACCTCGGCGATCTTCTGCCCCATGGCGATGGCCCCGGAGGTAGCCACCACTTTGCTGCAATGGGCGTAGAGGGTGATATAGCCGTTTGCGTGCTGGATCATGATATAGTTGCCCAAGGTGCTGCTCTCCCCTGTGGCGTAGACCTCCCCGTCGGCGAAGGCCATAATGTCCGCCCCCTCCGGGGCCCCCAGATCCACGCCGTAGTGGAAGCGGTTGACCCCCAGCAGCGGGTGAATCCGCCAGCCGAAGCTGGAGTTCAGCGGGCCGCAGAGGGGCGAGCTGTGGGCAAAGCCCAGGTTCCGCTGCTCCATGCTGGCGTTGTCCGGCGGGGCCTGATAGTTATAGGTCAGACCGCTGGAGGCGGGCGCCGCCACCGCCGGATCGTCCGCCGCCGAGGGGATCACCCCCTGGTCCAGCGCCGCCGCCTGTACCGCGCTGAGATCCGGCGCCGGCAGCTGCGGGGCCGCGTAGCGGAGAAGGCGGAGGCCCGGATTGAACTCCGTGCTCTCCGCCCCGGTCTGATCCGGCTCTGTTGTCTCCCCGCGGGAGTCGGGATTGAAGACGGCGGTGTAGGCGTCCTGGAGGGAGTCGCCCACATCCGCCTTCCCGCTGACCGCCCGGCCCATGGCGGCAAAGGCCGCCTGGAAGTCGGCGTTCCGGCCGATCAGGTCTCCGGCGGACTGAGCGATGGCGCTGACGGCCTGTGGAAACAGCAGCTTCACCCCCACCAGCAGCACAAAAATCACCCCGCAGATGATGATGCGGATTGGGAGCCGCTCCTCCTGCTGATGCCGTCCGCCTGTTCTGCCCCTGGCCCGCCGGGTTCGCCGCATCCGGCGGCGGGCCTCTTCACTTCTTGTCATGGCCGTCCCTCCCCTGTGTGAAGTTTGGCACCAGTTTATGAAGCTTGAGAGGAAATTATGCTCGGGCGGTTATTTTTCCCTCTTTGGGCAACACTACGGGAGAGGTGATTACCATGACTTCCCTGTGGCACGAAACGGCCCATTTCTCCCCCCGGCCTACCTTGGAGGGGGACATTGAGACAGAGGCCGCCGTCATCGGCGGCGGCATGGCGGGGATTCTCACCGCCGCGATGCTGGAGGAGGCGGGCGTCAGGACTGTGGTCCTGGAGGCGGACCGGGTGGGCTCCGGTCAGACCGGCGGCACCACCGCCAAGGTCACCGCCCAGCACGGCACAATCTACCGGCGTCTGGAGGAGCATCTGGGCGGTGAAAACGCGGCGCTCTACGCCCAGGCCAATCAGGAGGCGGTGGAGCGATATGAAAAGCTTATACGGGACCGCGATATCAGCTGCGGCTGGCAGCGGCTGCCGGCCTATCTGTACTCCATGACCGGCGACCCAGCCCTGGAGGCGGAGACCGCCGCCCAGGAGCGGGCAGGCCTGCCGGTGTGCCTGACAGAGCACACGGCCCTGCCCTTCCCGGTAAAAGGGGCGGCAAGGTGCGACCGGCAGGGACAATTCCACCCCCTGCAATTTCTCTTTGCCCTGTCGGAGGGGCTGACCGTCTACGAACACACCCGCGCACTGTCCGTGGAGGGCGGCGAGGTGCGCACCGACCATGGCGCCGTCCGCGCCGGGGCGGTCATCTTCGCCTGCCACTTTCCCTTCCTCAACATGCCGGGGTACTACTTTGCCCGGATGCACCAGGAGCGCAGCTACGTGCTGGCCCTCCGGGGTGCCCCCGCCGTGGAGGGCATGTACTACAGCGTGGACGCCGGAGGGCTGTCCCTGCGGCAGGCGGGGGACTATCTGCTGGTGGGCGGCGGGGGCCACCGCACCGGCGAGAACAAATCCGGCGGGCAGTACGATGCACTCTCCCGCTCCTCCGCCCTGCTGTTTCCCGGCGCCCGGGAGGCGTTTCGCTGGTCCGCCCAGGACTGCGTCACTCTGGACGGCCTGCCCTATATCGGTCAGTTCTCTGCCGCCACCCCCCGCTGGTATGTGGCCACCGGCTTCGCCAAGTGGGGCATGACGTCCGCCATGGTGTCCGCCGTCCTCATTCGGGACCTGCTCACCGGGAAAGACAACCCCTATGCCGGACTCTTCTCCCCCCAGCGGTTCACCCCCGCCGCGTCCATGGACGAGCTGGTGAAAAACAGCGTCCACGCCGCCCGGGACTGGGGCCGGGAGTGGTTCACCCCCGGCCGGGCCGATTTCGAGGCCCTGCCACTGGGCCACGGCGGCATTGTGGATCGGGAGGGGAAAAAGGTGGGCGTCTACAAATCCCCGGAGGGTGATGTCTTCCTCATTGACCCCTGCTGCCCCCACATGGGGTGTCAGCTGGAGTGGAACCCAGAGGAGAAGAGCTGGGACTGCCCCTGCCATGGGTCAAGGTTTGACGTCCGGGGCGGGCTGCTGACCGGCCCGGCCCAGGCGGGGCTGAACGCCCGGCAGTGGCGGGGGGAATAGTCCCCCTGCGCTGGGGTTTGGGTGGCGGGGGCTTCCAGCCCCGGGGGATGTGGGGCCTCCCCGGCCCCACGCCCCGGGTTACTTTTTGCTCGTGCAAAAAGTAACCAAAAACACGCGCAAGGGGCTGGCGCCCCTTACGTATCCCTAATGGTTTGATTATTCTTTGCGCTCGTCCTGTGGATTTCCGGACTAAACCGGACTGCCGTCCGTGTATGAGGCGAAGCGGCTAACCGGCGATGGTTGTACGGGAGAAATCTATGCGGCGCCCAGTCGCCTTTGGCGACCTTCGCACTGGGTTCGCTGTACGTTATGTTGTCTGGAAATACAATGAATCATCCACCCCTCGCGGAGTAGAACGGAGCAACGGAGGGCAGTACGCAAAGACAGGGCAGTACCGATGAAAGCTTCTCTGAGTTCTTCCCAACACCAGATTCCCACAAAAAAGGGGGTCCAGCCCGTAGGGCTGGCGGTTTTTCCGGCCACTTTTTGGCGGCAAAAAGTGGCCCCAGGGTGAGAAGAATCAAACAAGGAGCAAAAATCCTATAAGGGGCCGGAGGCCCCTTCGCACCCCATTTTCCTCTTGACAACGTGGTTTAACGGTGTTAAACTAGCACTGGTTTACAAATGTTAAACCACCGTCAGGAGGACATTTTTATGGATGAATCAAGATTGGGGGCCATTGAGGCCCGGTTCGCGGATCTGCTGTGGGAAAAAGCTCCCATCCCCTCCGGGGAGCTGGTGCCGCTGTGCCAGCGGGAATTTGGCTGGAAGAAGTCCACCACCTATACCATGCTCCGCCGCCTGTGCCAGCGGGAGCTGTTTCAGAATGAGAACAGTCTGGTCACCCCCCTGCTGACCAGGGAGGAATTTTACGCGAGGCAGAGCCGGCGGTTTGTAGACGAGACCTTCGACGGCTCCCTGCCCGCCTTTCTGGCGGCGTTCGCCTCCCGGAAGGGGCTGAGGGAAGACGAGGTACGGGAGCTGGAGAAGCTCATTGAGCAGTACAGGGGGTGAGGGCGTGGGCCTCTTCGGTTTGAGCGGCAGCCAGCTGTTTTTGAAGGTGCTGTATCTGAGCCTCATCGCCATGCCGGTGCTGGGGGTGCTGGCTCTGGCCCGGGAGCTGCTGAAGAAGATGCCCCGGCGGGCGGTGTGCCTGCTGTGGCTGGTGTTCTGGCTGCGGCTGCTGGTACCTTTTACCATCCAGGCGCCCTGGGGTCTGCCGGTGGAGCAGGATCCGGTGCCGGGCGCCGCGCCGGCGGTGGAGGTGTCCCTCCCCCGGCGCCCTGGACGCCGCCCAGCAGGCGGTGGGCGATGCGTTGAATGGCGGCGGCGGTTCCATCACCGTCGAGACCGGGCGGACGCCCGCCGGTCACGGCACGGTAACACTGCGCCGCAGCGAGGTATGGCTGGTGGTGGGCGCTTGGCTGTGGCAGCTGGGCGTATTGGGGATGCTGGCCTACAGCGCCGTGTCCCTGGCGCGGCTGCGGCTGCGCCTCCGGGGCGCGGTGCGGCTGGAGGGCAACGTGTATCTGGCGGATCGGGCCGCGTCCCCCTTCGTGCTGGGGCTGCTGCGGCCAAAAATTTATCTGCCCTCCGATTTGCCCGGGGCGGACCGGGATCTGATTCTCCGCCATGAGCGGGCCCACATCCGGCGGCCCCTGGCTTTCCTGGCCCTGGCGCTCCATTGGTTCAACCCGCTGGTGTGGCTGGCGTTCCACCTGTTTGTGGCGGATCTGGAGTCGGACTGCGACGAGGCGGCCACGGCGGCGCTGGACCGGGACGGCAAGGCGGACTATGCCGCCGCTCTCCTCCGGCTCTCCGCCCCTAGGCGGGCCGCCCTCTCCCCGCCCCTGGCCTTCGGCGAGGGAGACCCGAAAAGCCGGATCAAACGGGTGCTGGACTTCCAGCGGCCCAGGACCTGGACGGTTGTCGTGGTGATGGTGCTGGCAGTGCTGCTGGGTGGTTTTATGTTAACCAGCCGCGGCGCGGCGGCGGACTATCCCATCGGGGCGGAGTACCAGTTGGGATCGGTGGCCTATCAGACCGGCGGCCACGCCGGAACCACCCACTATTTTATCTCCGGGGACTATCACCTGTGGGCGTGGGATATTGTCTCCCCCGAGGCGGACCCGGCGGCGGACCTGGGACAGTTGGAGCCCTACGATATGACGCGCCGGGAGCTCCTGGGCTACTGCCCCGGGGACGAGTTTTGGCAGGGCGGCAAGCCCGGGCGGATCACCCAGTCCTGGTGGCTGCGGGTGGACGCGGAGCTGGACACCATCTTTTACGCCGTCTTTCGCACCGCCGGCGGGGACACCTGGCTGGCCTGCGGCCGGGAGGATGTCAGCGAGCGGGCGCCCCACGGGGAGGACCCCTCTGATGACACCCAGGTCCTCTGGCTGGTGAAGCTGGAGCCGGTCCACAGGGAGTTCGCGGGGAACTACTTCCCAACAGATATCGCCCTGGCGCTGGGCGGCGGCACCGGCGCGCCCGTGGTGTCCGCCGGCACGTTCGAGTGCGGCGAGAGGACGGCGGCCTACGCGTTCTACGACATTCGCGTCTTGCCGGATGGCGGCGAGGTCCGTCTGGCCGTCTACCGGGGCGGTGACCGGGGCGGCCTCTTCTCCCCTGACCGTTCCATGTTCTCGGAGCGGACGGCGCTGCATGCCTATTTGACGGACCAGCTGACGGAGGTGGCGCCGGGGAGCCGGGCCTACCGGCTGCCCGGCGAGGCGGTGCTGGAGCGGGACGGCGGCGGGCGGCTCGTCAGGGCGGAGGCGGAAAACAGATATATGG
>CANRHK010000137.1 GCA_947630395.1 uncultured Oscillospiraceae bacterium | reverse complement strand
GATTCAGTTTCTCAAAATTACTTCCTTATTGCGCTGGCCAAGTTCGCCGGGGGGTCTTTTTTGCTTTTCTATCTGTGCATCTCCGCCACAATGCGCCGGGCGTAATCGATGAAGCTCCGCACCGCCGGCGCCTCCTCCTCCAGGTCCAGCACCGCGATGCCCATCTGCCGGCTGGCCGGCGGGTCCAAGGGCAGGGTGCGCACGTTGTCCCGGCGGCCCTTCAGCACCAGCTCGGAGAGGATGCTGACCCCCAGGCCGTGCTCCACCATGGACACCACCACCGCGTCCTCCACCAGGGTGTTCTCCCGGATATCCGGCCGAACTCCCGTTTCCTGGAACACCCGCAGAATGTCCAGGTCAAAGCCCAGGGAGGGCATGAGAAACTCCTTGCCGTCAAACTCCGTCACCGGGAAGCTGTCCCGCTCCCCTATGGGGTAGTCCGGGGGCAGAATGGCCAGCAGCGGGTCGTCCCACAGGGGCACCCAGTCGTAGCGGCCCTTGTCCTGGCGGCTGGCAAAGCTGACGTCCACCTTGCCCTCCTGGAGCCAGCGGTACATCTCGTCCACGCTGCCCATGCGGATATCCACGGAGGCGTCGGGGCAGGCCCAGCGGAACTGCTGGACAATGGTGGGCAGCCAGTGCATGCACACGCTGGAGTAGGCCGCCACCCGAATGCTCTCCCGCTTCCGGCCGTTCTCCGCCGCAATCTGGCTGTTCAGCCGTCCCACGGATCGCAGCAGCTCCCGCACCGCCGGCAATAGCCGCTCCCCCGCCTCCGTCAGCCGCACGCCGTACCGATCCCGGCGCAGGAGCGGGAAGCCCACCTCCTTCTCCAGGCTGTTCATCATATGGGTCAGCCCCGACTGGGTCAGTCCCAGCCGGCTGGCGGCCCGGGTGAAGCTGCCCAGCTCCGCCGCCTCCAGCAGCGCCTCCCACTTCTTGGTCTCCATGGCGGTCCCCCTGCATGCGTATTTATCATGGCGCTATTATAATATAAAATGGCAGGGATTGCAAGGCGCCGCCTCCAGCAGTGCAATAATTTTCCCCCTTCCCGCGCATACTACCGCCGAAGGAATCTCCTCGGGAGGCAGTATATGGAAACATTGACCATGAAACTCAGCGAGAACCAGCAGGCCCTGGACACCCTTTTCGGCGTGGGCCGGAACTATGACATCATCAGCCGCGACGTGTATATCGGCGACTGGAAGGGCCGCCTCTACGTCATCGACGGCTACGGCGACGACGCGGTCATCGAGCGCATGACCGCCTTTCTCATGGACAGGGGCATGACCCTGGCGGGCAAGACCACCAACATGCAGGACTTTGTCAGCCACTGCGTGTCCTTCTGCGAGGTGGACTGCGAGAACAGGCTGGACAACATCCTCACCGGCCTCTTTCTGGGCAAGACCATCCTCCTGCTGGAGGGCTTCGACTACTGCGCCATGGTGGACGCCAAGCAGTTCCCCGGCCGGGACGTGGAGGAGCCCTCCGACGGCAAGGTGCTGCGGGGCAGCCACGACGGCTTCACGGAGACACTGGTGCAGAATACCGCCCTCCTCCGCCGCCGCATCCGGGACCCCAATCTGACCCTGGAAAACCACAAGGTGGGGGGGCGCAGCCGCACGGATGTGGTGCTGGCCTATATGGAGAACCAGGTGAACCGGGAGGAGCTGAAGGAACTGCGGCAGAAGCTGTCCGCCATCGATGTGAGCTCCGTTTCCATGAGCCAGGAGAGCATCGCCGAGGCCATGATGCCCCGCCAGTGGTACAACCCCTTCCCCAAGGTCCGCTACACCGAGCGGCCCGACACCGCCACCGCCACCATCATGGAGGGCCACATTGTGCTGCTGGTGGACAACTCCCCGTCGGCGATGCTGCTGCCCACCTCCCTCCTCCAGTTCATGGAGGAGGCCAACGACTACTACTTCCCGCCCCTGGTGGGCACCTATCTGCGGTATCTGCGGATTCTGGTGACCCTGCTGGCCCTGTTCATCACCCCCGCGTGGTATCTGCTGGTGAAGGACGCCTCCCGGGTGCCGGCGGGACTGGGATTCATCGTGCCGGAGGAGCCGGGGAGCGTGCCGCTGCTGTTTCAGCTGCTGCTGCTGGATTTCATCGTGGATCTGCTGAAGCTGGCCTCCCTCAACACCCCGGACGCCCTCTCCAACTCCTTCAGTATGCTGGGGGCCCTCATTCTGGGGGACTTCGCGGTGCAGGCCCGGTGGCTGGTGCCGGAGGTGCTGGTGTATATGGCCTTTGTGGCCATCGCCAACTTGGCCCAGCCCAGCTTTGAGCTGGGCTACGCCCTGAAGCTGACCAGGATGGTATTCCTCATTCTGGTGGCCCTGCTGGACCTGTGGGGACTGCTGCTGGGGATTGCGGGGCTCTTCGTCATGCTCCTCACCACCAAGCCCATTTTGGGCCGGGGATATCTCTACCCGCTCATTCCTTTCGACGGCAAGGCACTCAGCCGCCTGCTGGTGCGGCACCCCATCGACAGGGAGAACACCTGATACGGTTCTCCACGCCCGACGGTCTCAATATCGCAAAATAAAAAGCGGGGGAAGCTTGTCACTTCCTCCGCTTTTGATTGCTCCCGCTCTCCTCTCTCCGCCCAGGCCTCCGTTCCGGCACCCGGCGGGTGGACGCCAGGTCGATGGGGTCAAGCGTCCGTGTGGCCTCTACGGGAGCGCCTGCCTCCCCGGCGACATCCGGTTTGCCGGCATCTGCGTTGGCGCTGTCCGCTTTGGCACTGTCTGTGCCGGCGCCGTCCTCCTTGGCGGCGTCCGCAGCGGCGGTATTGCCCCGGCGCAGCAACAGGAGCACCGGCAGATAGGTGCTGAGAACCACGGCGCAGCCGAGATACAGCAGGCGCTGGGCAAAGCCTCCGTCCGCCGCCGCAGCCATGCACAGCGGCACTGTCAGATCCGCCGTCAGGATATAGCCGCCCAGGGAACCCTCCTTCCGGAGAAATCCCCCCAGCCGGGAGAAAGAGTAAGCCGCCATGGCGGCGGCCAGCACCGGCAGAAACGCCCGGGCCAGCACCGGATCACTCTCCGTGGGGATATAGACCGCCAGGACATAGAACACGCCGAAAAACATGGCGGGCAGCACCGGCATCGCGGATAATTCCTCCCCCGCCCTGGCCTGCCGCAGCAGGAACAGGAGTCCCGCCCCGGCGGCGGCGCCCAGCGCACCTGCGGCGGCGGCCACCAGGCTCCTGGCCAGCAGGGACTGCATCGTCAGCACGGCGCCGCCGAACATCATCAGCACGCCGCCGAACACCACCGGCAGGAGGCCCCGCTCCGCCGGTCCGAACTGGCCGGCGTAAGCCCGCCGCTCCACCGGCATAAGCACGGCCAGCGCCAGCTCCACCACCACCGTCAGCGCCAGGCCGATCACCAGCAGCGTACCCGCCGCCCCGGGGACGGCCAGGCCGGTCTCCGGGTCAAAGCCGCTGCGGTTCTGCCACAGCCGCAGCAGGAACAGCAGCAGACCCTCTATCCACAGGCGGCCGCTCTGCCGCCAGAAAGAACGCTTCATTACGTACACCCCTTTGCGGGAATTGGGGATACCCATTCTAATATATCCCCATTGGGTTACTATATCACAGGAGAAATGATTTGTCATCATTTTTTGGACAAGCGGTGCATATGCTTGGGGAGAAAGGGAGGCTGTGGCTATGGCAAAGCACATCGGCATGTCGCTGTTTCTGATTTTTCTGCTCTTTTTCCTGTCCTGGGTCTGGGGCGGCCCCTCTCAGACCGCCGGGATTGACGTGCCCCCCGCGGGCAACGGCGGGGCCCAGACGGACGGAGATCAGCAGGCGCCTGTGGGGACAAAGGGCGTGGACAGCGCCACCTCCATCACGGTCTTGGTGGACGGAAAGGTCCAGCAGACGGACATGGCCTCCTACCTGCTGGGGGTGCTGCGGGCGGAGATGCCCGCCAGCTTTGAGGAGGAGGCGCTGAAGGCCCAGGCGGTGGCCGCCCGGACCTATATTCTCCACAAAATTCTGAACGGCGGCAGCGCCAACCACCCGGAGGCGGATGCCTGCAACGACATCAACTGCTGTCAGGCCTTCCGCTCCCAGGCCGACGCCGCCGCCAGCTGGGGGGATGCGGCGGAGACCTATGAGGCCAAGCTGCGCCAGGCCGTGGAGGAGACCGACGGCATGTGCGTCCTCTACCAGGGCGCGCCGGCGCTGACGGTGTTCCACTCCTCCTCCGTGGGCACCACCCAGGACGCGGCGGCGGTGTGGAGCGGAGACGTGCCCTATCTGAAGGGCGTGGAGACCCCGGAGGGCGAGGACACCGTGCCGGGCTACCGCTCCACCGCCTCCTTCCCGGCGGGGGAGCTCCACGACCTCCTCCAGACAGCCCTGCCGGAGGCGAACCTCAGCGGAAATCCCTCGGACTGGTTCTCCCACATCCAGCAGCAGGCCAACGGGACGGTGACCTCCCTGGCAGTGGGGGGCGTGGAGATATCGGGCAGCAAGCTCAGGAGCATTCTGGGCCTGCGCAGCACCTGCTTCACCATCTCCTTCGCCGACGACGGCGCGGCGGTGTTCTCCGTCACCGGCTACGGCCACGGCGTGGGCATGAGCCAGTACGGGGCCAACGTGCTGGCCGCCGGAGGCATGGGCTACGCGGACATCCTCACCTGGTACTACACCGGCACAGAGGTGAAGCAGTACACTCTGAAGCGCGGGTAAAAACGGCGATTCTCCGGCATACTAAGGCCGGAGGTGAGCGCAATGCAGCAAAAGCACGAATCCCTGCCCCCCGACCGAAAGCCAGGCTGGCCTGCGGGGGACGACGATGTGATCAACAAGTACGGCACCTATGAGGTCCAGCGCACCAACGGCATGGAGAACGCCTACCCCATGATCGCCCAGGGACTCTCTGAGAAGGAGGCCCGGGAGCAGTGGGACGCCGCGGAACGCTGGCGGAACAGCGGGCCACAGGAACCGGAAAGGGCTGGGGAGTCCTAGAAAAACAGCAACATGTCGTACCAGGGTACGCCGCCGTGGACAGAGGCGGAGAGGCCGTGACTGACAAAGCCGAAACTCTCGTAGTAGCCCACCCGGCGCTCCCGGCAGGTGAGGGTCACGCCCCGGCGGCCCTCCCGCCGGGCCTGGGCAATGAGGGCACCCAGCAGGTCCCGGCCAAAGCCCCGGCGGCGCCAGCCCGGATGGACTGCCAGACTGAACACGGACTGGAAGGGCCCCTCCGGGTCGTGGCAGGACGTATCGGCGAACATCTCGTCGGCGATGGTGGCCCGGCGGATCACCGGGCCCATCACAAAGCCCACTACCGTACCGTCCAGCTCCCCCACCAGCACGTGGCCGGGGTAGGCGGCGATGCGCGCCGCAATGGCCTCCCGGCTGGCGGCCTTCTCCGGCGGGAAGCCCAATGCCTCGATCTCCGCGCAGCGGTCCACGTCGGCCGCCGTGGCGCGGCGGATGGCGAGGCGCACCTCACAGCCGCGGAGGAAGTCCTCCGACGACTGGACCGCCGCCCCCACGTTCAGCATATCCCGCAGATTGGTCCGCTGGATCTCTTCGGTGTTGGACGAGCAGCAGTCCGCCAGAATCACCACGTTGTAGTCCAGGGCGATGGCGTCGTAGCAGGTGGTGCGGACACAGTTGGGCGTGGTGGTGCCGGTGAGAACCACCGTATCCACCCCCAGCCGCCGCAGCAGCAGGTCCAGGGATGTCTGGAAGAAGGCGGACCAGCGGGGCTTGATGATCTCATAGTCCTCCGGCCGGCGCCCCAGCTCCGGCGGGTTCTCCACGGAGAGAGGGCCGGTGCTGCCGGGGGTCAGGGGCTTTCCGCCGCCGGCCCAGGCCTCGTATCGGGTGCGCTCCACGTCGCTGCCGTCGGCGCGGTAGCTGCGGTTGACGAAGATGATGGGGATCCCCGCCCTGCGGCAGCCGGAGACCACCCGCCCGATGGCTGGCACTGTGGCCCTGGCCCCATGGATGCACAGGGGCGAGGCCGGCTCCAGAAAGCCGTTCTGCATGTCAATGATGATCAGCGCCTGTTTCATAGAATCCATCATCGTCCATTCTCAATGAGATATTTGCGTCGTTACCGTGTGGAAATCCCGGTATGGCAGCGCTTTGGGAGCGAGTATAAAGTTCTTTTTGATACTTTCTCAAGAAAAAGTATCAAAGCAAAATAAACTCCGAAATCAGTACCACGGCGCAGCAGGCCACCGACACCGTCAGCAGGCTCTGGCCCACCCAGGCCAGTGCCGCTCCGGCGATAAGGGCCAGCAGGCCCGCCACGGGGCTCTGGGTGGCCTCCACGATGGCGGGGAAGGTCATGACGGACAGCGTCACATAGGGCACATAATAGAGGAATGACCGAATGGTCTTATTGGTAATCTCCCGCCGGATCAGCACCAGGGGGGTGGCCCGGATAAGGTAGGACACGCCGGCGGACACCAGGATGTACAGCCAAATATTCACTCCGCCGCCTCCTTCTCCCCGTCCTTCACCGGGAACAGGACCGCCGCCGCCAGGGAGATGACCACCGTCAGGACGATGGTCTTGACCCCGGAGGAGATATTTGCCAGCAGCGCCCAGCGGCTGGCCAGGAAGCTGGCGGCAAAGCTCAGCAGCACCAGGCCCAGCACCACCTTGTCCTTCTTGGCCGGGGGCACAATGATAGCCAGGAACATACCGTAGAGCCCTACGCTGAGGGCGCTGACCAGCCGCAGCGGCAGGACGTTGCCCGCCACTACGCCGAAGAAGGTGCCCAGGCCCCAGC